>JBFMCJ010000091.1 GCA_040754675.1 Bacillota bacterium | reverse complement strand
TCGCCCCGGCTCCGCGCGTCACGGGCGGCGAGCTGCAGGTCCAGAATGGAGGTGGCCGCCGTGCTTTGCACTCGTGAAAACCACTGCTCCAGCACTTCGTCGGCCTTGCTGCGCCGGATGCGCTCGACGAGCCCGGGCCTGGCCGCCTCGAACTCCGGGCCTGTGGCCTCTTTCTTCTCCAGCACCTGAATGATGTGGTATCCAAAATCGCTCCGTATGGGTTGAGAGACGGCGCCGACGGCCATCGTGAACGCTGCCCGTTCGACCGGCTCTGGAGTCTCGCCGCGGCCGAAGAAGCCCAGCTCACCGCCCTCATCGCGGCTGAACTCGTCGTCCGACTCCGCCCGTGCAAGTTCGGCGAAGTCGGCCCCGGCTTCGACACGGCGGCGGATGCCTTCGGCCCGCTGGAGGGCCTCGTTCCACGATTGCTCGACATCCATCTGCTCCGGGCGCACGAGGACATGCCGGGCTCTTACCTGCTCGAAGGCCCTGGCGACCTCCTCGTCGGTTACGGGGATCCGGCTGACCAGCGTCTCGGTCAGCTTCTGCGCGATGAGGTTCTCCTCAATGGCCACCCGCAGCTCGCGCTCCGTCAAATCCTGCAGCCCAAGCTGGCGTTCGAACTCGGCTCGAGACGGAAAGGCGTCGATGATCTCGTCAAGCTGCGCGTCCACCTCCTGCGGGTCGACCAGGATGCCCTCCTGTCGAGCTGCCTGGACAATGAGCCGCATGGCAATGAGATCGTTGAGGACGCCGTACCTGAGTTCCTCCATCTGTGTCGGGCGAACGAAACCCTGCACCTGCTGGTAAGCCCGCAGCTGCGCACGAAAGGCTCGCTGGAACGCCGCGGCGCCGATCAACTCGTCGTTCACCCGGGCGACGGCCTGCGTGCGGGTTGTCGCCTGCAAAGCGACACCTCGGGCGATGTCCGCCTTGCGAATGTCCCAACGGGCGCGCCTGCCCTCCACGTGGGCTGCGTTCGCAGACTCCACCTCACCGGCAAAGGTGATACGCACCGAGAGCAGGATTGCGTCATCCGGGATCTGCCCGGAGAGCCCCTGGTAGGGGCCAATCTCCCAGGTGAAGCTGTACCTGTCGCCATCCTGCCGCGCCATTGTGAACGGCAGTGCCTCACCGGGCTGGATTTCCACAGGTGCCCACTCAAAGACGGTCCAGGTCCTGGACCCGACGGCTTCGTCATGACGAACTGGTTCGGGAGCGTCTCCGGCGCCGGGTACGACGAGATGGAGGCTGTCGAGCAGCAGGTCCATCTCCGCGCCGGCAAAGGCTTTGTCGACCCACAGTGTCAGACTTACGCCGGCGGTAGGCCAGCCGGTCAGGTCGATCTCCTGCTCGACGCGAAAACAACCTGTTACGGCCACGACCGGGAGCGCGGTCAGCGCCACCAGCAAGACCCCGCGGGCGATAGAAGAACGGGGCATTCGTCTTCCCCTTCCGTGCCTCGGCTTTCGGGCAGCGAGCCCGTGCAGACAGCAGTTGTAGGCATTCCGCCGCGCCGCAGGAAAATCCTTGCGCGTTGCAGGAAGGCCCGCACCGAGGGCGAGCGCAGGAGTCTGCCGGCGGAGCACTCCTGTCCTCTTCCCGTTGTATCGAATTGTCATTCAAACGGCAAAGGACTCAGAGCGCCTCATCGCCATCAAGGCGGCCGTACACCTCGGCCATCACGGTCATGGCAAACCCGGCAGCCGCAGTCATGGCGCCCCACTCCTGGGTGGTGTATACGAGGGCGTCGGCGGGCACCAGCAGGCTCGTCAGGTCCCAGCCGACACGCCGCTTCTCGAAGGGCTCGGGCCTCATCCGGAACTGCGGCCGCTGTCAATGCGCTTCGATTCAATCCGCAACCCGGCTATACCACGTCGTAACTGCTCACCTCAAGGCACGAGCTTCGCGACGGCCCTCCAGGCTTCCAGGAGTCCTCGCTGGGCCACGCTGTGGTAGACCCACGACCCGCGGCGCTCGGCAGTGACCAGGCCGGCTTCGCGCAGAATCCGCAGATGGTGGGAAATGGTGGGCTGCCCCAACGGGAACTGGGCCACGATGTCGCAGACGCACAGCGGCCGGTCCTGTGCCGCGAGCAGCGCGAGAATCCTCAGCCGGGTGGGATCGCTCAGGGCACGAAAGACCCTGGCCCACCGATTCGCGTCACCTGCCGATAGCGGCGCCGGGATAACCGGTTCGCAGCACCCTGCCGCCTCTGGTGAACCCAGAACGGGTGCCGGCAGGCTTCTGGAATCGGGCGATGTGTTCTGTATCGCTTCGCGGACTGCCACAGAGATACGGTTCCTTTCCAGGCGGCGGCGTTCCACTTCGGTTCTTATCGCATGCATCGACGTCTGTCAATACATCTGTGCCAGCCAAGCGGAAGTTCATTGGCCGGAACTGGCTGAAGCTCGCGCCAGGCCGCCATCGAGACGAAGCTGGCCCGCCGGCACCTGACCCCCAACGCCGTCGTCCTTTACGACCTGACCAGCGTCTACCTGGAGGGCAAGAGCTGTCCGTTGGCTCGCTTCGGGTGACGTTGAGAGCGGCCACCACGGCGCCGCTGTGGTCTCGAACAGCGCCCGGGCCCCCGTGGAGCACAGCAGGCGTAGGCAGCGTGTGATCAAAACCATCTCCCGCCCGTTTCGCTCCCGCGCTGGCGGGGATCCCATAGGTCACGCAGCCCGTCGCCCAGGAGGTTGAGTGCCAGCACCACCACGAAGATGGCCATGCCCGGCAGCACCGAAACGTGGGGGGCCACCCGAATGTACTGACGCCCTTCGCTCAGCATGATTCCCCACTCAGCCGTGGGAGGCTGCGCCCCCAGCCCCAGGAAGCTCATCCCGGCCGCCGCGGTGATCATCCATCCCACGTCCAGCGTGGCAGCCACAACCACTGGCCCGATACAATGCGGCAGGATGTGCCGCACCATGATCCGGTGCGTTGGAGTGCCGACGCCCCGTGCCGCCTCGACGAATTCCTTTTCCTTGAGCGAGAGCGTCAAACCCCGCACGATGCGGGAGTAATAGGGAACCCCCACGATGGCGACGGCCACCATCGCCTTGACCAGCCCGGGCCCGAGGGCGGCAATGATCGCGATGGCGAGCAGCACCGACGGGAACGCCATCAGGACGTCCATCAATCGCATCAGCACGGCGTCCACCCGGCCCCCGAAAAAACCGGACACGAGCCCCAGCGGCACCCCAACGGCCATGGCGATGAAGACGGCGACAAACCCCACCAGCAGGCTGGTTCGAGCCCCGTAAAGAAGCCGGGTGAACAGATCACGGCCCAGGTGGTCGGTTCCCAGCAGGTGCCCCGGGGACCCCGGTGGCTTCAGCCTCGCCAGCACGTCGGCCTGGTACGGGTCGTGCGGGGCCAGCACCGGTGCCAGAAGCCCCGCCACGAAGATTCCCGCCACCACCAGCCCCGCTCCCAGGATGACGGGGTCTCTCCCAAGGCGGTTCCACGCCCGGATGAGACCCCTCACCTCAGCGGGCCGTTGCTCGGTCAACTCGACGCGGAGTTCCTGGGCCATTCAGCGCTCACCCTATGCGTACGTGATGCGGGGATCTAGATAGGCGTACAGCAGGTCGACAGCCAGGTTGGCCGCCACGTACATGGTAGCCACCACCAGGATGCCGCCCTGCACAACCGGGAAGTCCCGGGCCAGGATGCCGTTCACCATCAGCATCCCGAGCCCCGGCCAGTTGAAGAGCATCTCCACCAGCACTTCGCCGCCCAGCAAATACCCCGCCTGCATCCCCACGACGGTGACCGTCGGGATCAGGGCGTTTCGCAGGGCGTGCCGGAAAATGAGCGAGCCTGGCCCAATCCCCCGGGCCTTCGCGGCCCGGATGTACTCCTGCCCGGCCACGTCGAGCATGCTGGCCCGCGTCATGCGCGCCACCGTCGCGGCCGGCCCCACCGCGAGCGCAACGGCCGGGAGCACGAGGTGCTGCAGCAGATCCCACGGGCTTGCCGATCCCGGCGAGTACATTCCCGAGATCGGAAACCACCCCAGTCGCAGCCCAAAGGCCAGCTGCAGCAGCAGTCCCAGCCAGAAGACAGGCATGGAGAAGCCGAGGAGCATGGTACCCATCAGCGCCCGGTCCACTCCGCTGCGGCCCCATACCGCCGCCAGCACGCCGGCCGGGAGCCCCAGCGCCACAGCCAGCGCCAGTCCCGCCGCTGCCAGCAGCACGGTCGCTCCCAGCCGCGTTGAGATGAGTTCGCCCACGCTGCGCTTGAGCTGAATGGAATAACCCCAGTCGCCCGCCACGAGCCGGCCCATCCAGCGCACGTACTGCAGCGGCATGGGCAGATCCAGCCCCAGATCGTGGCGGAGTTGCTCGAGCGCCTGGGCCGTCGCGTGAGGGCCAAGCATGATGAGCGCTGGGTCCCCCGGGGAGAGGTGCATGGTGAGGAAGACGAGCACCGTGATCCCCACCAGCACCGGTACGAGTGCCAGCAGCCGCTTGACAACGTACTGTCCCATTGAGCCGGGCCTCTCGCTTTAGCCCTGCCCCTCCAGGGTCACCTTTTCGAACCGGAAGACCCCGGTGGGGTGCAGGACGAACCCCTTGATCTCCCTGCGAGCCACCACGATCTGGGTCTCGTGGTCGATCGGCACCCAAGGAGCATCTGCCATGATGAGTTCCTGTGCCTTCAGGTACAGCTTGGCCCGCTCGGCCCTGTCGGACGTCTGCTGGGCCGCCACCAGAATCCGGTCAACTTCCTCGTTGCGGTAGAAGCTCTCGTTGAAGCCGTTCGGGGGCCATTGATGACCCGAGAGCAGGATGTACAGGAAGTTGTCCGGGTCGCCGTTGTCGCCGATCCAGCTCATCTCGTGCATGTCCGGAAGCTGCTGCGGGTCGTTCACGAAGACCTTGTCAAGGTAGGTGCCCCACTCGAACGTCTGGATGTTGGCCCGGATGCCAACCCTGGCCAGATCGCTCTGAATGGCCTGCGCCATGGCCACGGGTTGCTGCATCCCTGACCCCGACTGCGGCACCCAGAACTCCGCCGTAAAGCCGTTAGGGTAGCCGGCCTCGGCGAGGAGCTTCCTGGCCTTCGCCGGATCGTAGGGATAGGCGTGGACATCCTTGTTGTAGCCCCACAGCACGGGCGGGATGTAATTATCTGCTAACACCCCTGTGCCCTTGAGTATGCCTTCTACGATCGCCCGCCGGTTGATGGCGTAGTTGACCGCCTGGCGTACCCGCGGATCGTTGAACGGCGGCTTCTGGTTGTTGAGCACCACATACCAGATGTGCATGCCCGCCTGCTCGATCACCTGGAAGCGATTGTCCTGGCGGAGCCTCGGCAGGTCGTCCGGAGGCACGTTTACGATGAAGTCAAGTTCCCCGGCCTCAAGCTGCGCCAGACGGGTCTGGTCCTCGACCACCGGACGGTATATGACCCGCTGGATGCGCGGGGTGCGGGTCTTGTCCCAGTACTCGGGGTTACGCTCGAGCACCACCTCAACGCCCGGCACCCAGCGCACGAACTTGAACGGCCCGGTTCCGACCGGGTTCTTGGCGATCTCCTTGCCGTACTTGCGGATAGCCGCCGGCGAGATCATGGACGCCGAGTGCATCGCCAGGTTTGCCAGGAAGGGGGCATACCGCTCCTTGAGGGTGATCCGAACCGTGTAGTCACCGACCTTCTCGACCCGGCCCACCTTGCCGAACGTGAAGTCGGCGTAAGCGAACGTACCGGTGTCGTGATACGGGTGCGACGGGTCGATCTGGCGCAGGATGTTGAAGACGACGGCATCCGCGTTGAACGGCGTTCCGTCGTGGAACTTCACGCCCCGACGCAGCCGGAGGGTGTACACCAGGCCATCCTTCGACACATCCCATGACTCCGCCAGGCCCGGCTCGAGTTCCGTTGACCCGTCCTTGAACCGCAGGAGGCTGTCGTAGAGCCCCATGGCGGCACGGCTCGAGTTGTAGTCGGTGATCTGGTGAGCATCCAGAGCGGTCGGTTCGGCCTGAAGCCCGACCACGATGGTGCCGGGCACGGAGGCAGCGGCCACCAGGGTACCCGTGGCCAGCACCAGCAAGATACTGAGTACTATTGCGGTCACGCGTCGCCATGAAACGGACATACCCGTCCCTCCATCCAGCCATCGGTGAAACGAGGACATCGGGGCACCGAACGCCCCGAGGAGTTGCGGAGATGTTCGGCGGTGCGCCAGGGACTCCTGCTACGGTTCGCAAGAAACAACGAACCCGACGGGCTCGCGTTAAACTCGCAGGTAGTGGCGTAAGTTCCTCCGGATCGATCGGGTAGGGCGTGACAAGAGCAGGATCACCCCTGCCCCTCAGCGCGGAGGAGTATCGATTCGGCCACCGGGTTTACAGTGCCGCCGAACTGCGGCAGGTGCTCAAACAGGCCGGCTTTTCGCAAGTGACGGCCTATGGCGAGCTGGGCGATGCCCCGTACGATCACCAGGCTCGCCGTCTTGTGGTGGTCGCCGCGAAAGCGTGAAGCGTATCCTTAAGTGGGCCTCGAGGGTGGGGTGCGCCTTCAGGGTCTCTTGGTGCGTTGGCGGACGGCGGCGATGCTCGAGGACGATACGACCGGCACACGGGCGTAATGAGGCAATCGGCAGCCTCACACCTGGGCTCCGGACAGCGCGGAGGCCGGGGGCCGGGCGCTACATCTTCTTTACCTCGGCTTAACGCCGCCGGCCACTCCGGCCGGTATGAGGCGGAACGGCCCGTGCGCCCAGGGGCTTCACCGAAAGAGCCGCCCGCAAAACCCAGGCGAGCCCGGGTCGTGACGCCCCCGCGCCGTTCGCGCCACCCGTGCGGGGATTCTCGCCAGGCAAAGCCCTCTGGACGTGCTTCGTCACCTTAAGGGTGCATCGTTCGGAGGCACCGCCGCGCGCCGGCTTCGAGGACGACCTGGCCGCGCTGCAACGTGGCATGCGCCACTGGGTTACCGGAGCTGGCAGAAGCTCTAAGGGCCTCGTTCGGAATCGCGGCCCGCTCGTACATCAAACGATTCCCTTCAGAGACCTTCGGCTCTCCGAACCCATGCCTTCCTTCACCGGGTCGCTGCGCAGCAGTCTGCCTCGATTGTGCAACATATGGGTTGCCCGGTCGAGCGGACGGGCTCCGGCCGGACTCCACGTCGCCCCGCTCCGGCCCGACGGAGGCGCCGGAGGAACGACGCCAGGCCGAGCCGGCGGAAAGAGCGTTCGTTTCTGGCTGTGCGCAGCAGACGCTCGGTCTCCGCCTCCCTCATCAGGCTTTCGTGGCGCTCCTTCGCCATGACATGCAAGAACATGGGATCAAGATGCCTCATAGCTCTCTTCCCGACCTCCCTGCAACCGACGTTGGGCCACGACCGCACCAACTGCCCACGAGATCGTATCGATTGCTGTCAATGCGCTGGGCTACCAGGCCCAACGCGGCTGTACGACGTCGCCCCAGGTGAACCCAGAACGGGTGCCGGCAGGCTTCTGGAATCGGGCGATGTGTTCTGTATCGCTTCGCGGACTGCCACAGAGATACGGTTCCTTTCCAGGCGGCGGCGTTCCACTTCGGTTCTTATCGCATTCATCGACGTCTGTCAATACATCTGTGCCAGCCAGATCGAGACCAACTCCGATATGGATGCTGTGAGGCTGGCCGTCGCCTGCAACGAAGTCCGAGCTGGCGCTCTATGGGGCCCTGAAGACCACAGAAGCCGCTTCACGGCCAAAGCGCAAGGTAATCTCCGCGGGAGAGACCCTTGCCCACTTGACGGGACCGTGGGAGACCGCTGCCTCCACCCGTTCGATGGGCGCACCCAGGTGCCACTTCAGTTCTTCAACCCCGGCGCCATTGGACACGGCGACCCAGCAGCGGTCTCCGTTTTCGGCTTCCCGAACGTAGCGGATCACGCCGGACGGCTGCCCCCTCGGCTCGCCTGCGGCGTCGGCCACCAGGCGGAAGCTCCCTTCTTGCAGCGCCGGCGAGTCACGCCTGATCCGTGCGAGCCGCTGTACATGCGCAAACGTGCCGCGATCCCAACTGGCCTCGTCCTCCCACGGGAAAGTACGCCGGCAGCCGGGGTCATTGCGGCCTCGAAGGCCCACCTCGTCACCGTAGTAGATAAGTGGCAGGCCTGGAAACGTGAAAATGACCGTGAACGCCGCTTGGATACGTTCGGCATTGCCCCGAAAGACGGTGGCCACACGCGGCGTGTCGTGGCTGCCAACCAGGTTCCACATGGCGAGGCGGTGCTGTGACGGATACGCTGTGGCAAGGGCCTCCAGCGTTCTCCCCGCCTCGTCTGCCCGAGTCTGCCCCCGCAGGAAGCGAATCAGGGCCTCGCGCAGCCGGTAGTCGGTGGCCCCGTCAAACTGATCCTCCCCGAGCCAGGGTGATGGATCTCCCCAGTGCTCGCCAACGAGGTAGGCTTCGGGGTTGATCTCCCGGACGGTGCGGTTGAAGGCTTTCCAGAAGTCGTGCCCTTCGACGTACCATGGCACGTCCAGCCGCCAGCCATCGATGCCTTGGGCGGTCCAGTGGCGAACGGCGCCAAGAAGGTACTCAGTGACGGAAGGGTTCTTGAGGTTCCACTTGGGGAGGTAGTAGATCCCGGCATGGGCATAGTTGGGCCTGGGCCGCCGCCGAACCGGGTAACCCGCAAAGTGGTACCAGTCCCACGTGGGCGAGTCGGGTCCTTCTCGCTCCGCTTGCATAAACGCCCAGTGCCGGTCACCGCTGTGATTGAAAACCCCGTCCAGGATGAGGTGCATGCCCCCCTCGTGCAAGGCCCCCAGCAGCCGCCGAAAGTCCTCTTGCGAGCCAAAGGCCGGGTCGATTCTAAGGTAGTCTGCGGTGTCGTACTTGTGCGGGGACGGGGCAGCAAAGATCGGGGTCAGGTAGAGGGCATCTACGCCAAGTCCCTGCAGGTAGCCGAGGCGCTGCTCGATCCCCTGCAAATCGCCGCCGAAAAACGAGCGCCGCGTCGGGCGCTCGCCCCACTGCCGGGTGCCGGGCGGATCATTCGTGGGGTCACCGTTGCAGAACCGGTCGGGCATGATCTGGTAGAACGTGCACCGGTACACCCACCGAGGAACGGCCGCCATCTCAGCCTTTCACCGCCGAGGAAGCGATCCCCTCGATGAACCGGCGCTGCCCCGCAAAGAAAGCCAGCACCGATGGCAACAGTGCGACCACGGTGGCAGCCGCCAGCAGCGTCCAGAACGTTCCGTACCGCCCCGAAAACATCGCGAGGCCCACCTGAACAGTTTGCATCCGGGTGGAATTGGTGACGACCAGGGGCCACAGGAAGTCGTTCCATGCAAAGAGGAAGGAGAAGATGGCACTGGCCGCGATGACCGGGCGGGACAGAGGAGCCACCACTCTCGCAATGATGGTAAGCGTCCCGGCCCCGTCGATTCGCGCCGCCTCTTCGATTTCAACGGGGATCGAGAGGAAAAACTGCCGGAAGAGGAGGACCGCAAAGGCGCTCGCCGCCCGAGGCACGATGAGCGCTGCGTAAGTGTCAATCCATCCAAGGCGGCTTACGACCAGAAAGCTCGGGATCAGGGTAACCTGCTGGGGAATCATCATAGCTGCGAGCACGACGATGAAGAAGAGATGCTTGCCACGGAAGCGCATGCGCGCCAGCGCGTACCCCGCCAGCCCCGAGAACAGCGTCTGTGCGACGGTGATCCCGGCCGTCATGATGGCACTGTTCAGAAAGAACCGATCGAACGGTGCTGCCTGCATGGCACGGACATAGTTCGTCCATTCGAAATGCGTCGGGATCAGCAACGGCGGAGAAAAGACGGCCTTCTCCGGCTTCAGCGAAGTGGTCAAGAGCCACAGAAAGGGCATCGCCGAGAAAAAGGCACCGGCGAGCAGCATGGTGTGCACGCCGGCCGTCGTCGCCGCGCGGGTGATGCTACGTCGCCTCATACCTGCGCCCTCCCGGGGCAAACCTGTACTGCACCAGCGTGGTAGCAAAGATCAGAATGAACGCCGTGAACGCCACCGCGGAGGCGTACCCCATTTGAGAGTAGCGGAAACCGTAGCGATAGAGGTAATACCCCAGCACGTCGGTCGCCCCAAGCGGCCCGCCTGCCGTCATAACGTACACCAGGTCGAACACCTGGAATCCCTCGATGACCCCGGTGACCGTGATAACGAACGTGGCCGGCGCCAGCAGGGGCACCGTGATGCGCCGAAATCGCTGCCACGCCGTCGCCCCGTCTATGGCAGCCGCCTCGCGGAGCGAGTGCGGAATGTCCTGAAGTGCCGCAAGGTAAATCACCATATTGAAGCCGGTTCGCTTCCAGATGCCCACAATTATCACCGCGGGACGGGCCCATACCGGGTCCGTCAACCACGACGGCCCGGCGACGCCGAAAGGCGCCAGCATTTTATTGAACACGCCCTGGTACGGATCAAAGAGGTATTTCCACACCACGCCGACGGCGACGCTCGGAGTGATGACCGGAAGGAAGTAGAGAACGCGATAGATCCCCCTTCCCGCTACGTTCTGGTTGAGGAGCACCGCGACGGCAAGCCCCAGCACCGTGGAGGCCACCGTCACAACACCCGCGTACGCCAGCGTCACGGCCACCGAGTTCCAGAATTCCGACGACGTAAGCAGGGCGGCGTAGTTGCGAAGGCCGACCCATGGCCTGACGGCCGCGATTCCATCCCAGCTCACGAAGCTGAGGTAGAGCGAATAGACGGCCGGAAACAAGTTGAAACCGCCAAGCACCACAGCTGTAGGAGCAAGCAGCACCCTGGCGTACGCGGACTCGCCGACCGGAGGGCG
>JBFMCJ010000090.1:10157-10823 GCA_040754675.1 Bacillota bacterium | reverse complement strand
CGGCCGGGGAGGGGGTGGGTGGGGGCGGGCGAGCAGCAGTCAGGGGATTGGAGATATGGGGTGGATGCAGCGTCACGACGGTGCCGCCGGCAAGGTTGTCCTCGATCGACAAAGACCCCCCTAGCCTGTCCATGAGCTGTCTCGCAATGGTCAGTCCGGAGCCTATCCCCCGGATGTACCGCCTCATCTCTGCCGTGGCCGTCGTGAAGCCCGGGAGCACGGCCCGTTCCTTGTCGGGGATGCCGGGGCCCTGGTCCGAAACCGTAACGGCGCCGTCGGCGGTGATGGAGACGGCAGCCAGGTGGAAGCGCGCGTGGATGAGGTTTTCCACCACCGCCACCACGGCCTCAGCAGGGATGGGGCTGCCCTGCTCCCTGACGAGGTGCGCCGCGCGGCTGCAGGCGTCCGCGAGCAGCGCCCCGGGGTCCGACGCCGAGAGATCGTAGACGGCGGGTAGGGCGGTCTGCGAGGTTGGGTAGACGGCCACACGGATGGAGAGTTCGGCGACGGGCTGGGAATCGGCCGCCAGGCGGGCGGCGGGCGAAAAGGGAACGACCCGCGCGGAGGCCTGGGCACCCCGGTCATCGGCAGATGGAAAGTGGATGAGCGCGCCTGGGCGTACAGAGGCTTCCATGACGGCACCTCAGGCGGCGGTCCGGGGGCTTT
>JBFMCJ010000090.1:0-10147 GCA_040754675.1 Bacillota bacterium | reverse complement strand
CGGGCCCGGAAAGGCGGTGGAAAACCGGCCCCTCAGGCTCTTCCCCCCGGAGATATCCACAATATCCCCAGCTTATCCACAGGATCTTTTCGCCCCCGGCCGGAAAAGGCGCCCGGGAGCGATCCGGCCGGGACCGGGAGGGTGGAGCGGCCGGAAGTGGCTTTGCACGGACTTGCGACGAGCAAAGATCACCGAAGGCATCGAAGCCCATGAGGCGTACCTCCCGTCCTCCACCCTGTGTCGGAGAAGCAAGCGGCCGTTTTCGCACAACTTGCACGCAGGTTTTCCACACACCGTGCCCGGGGCGCGCAGACGCCACGGCCGTACATTGGTGAGTCTACGGCCCTGCTCCCGAGCAGGGCAAGGGGGTCGGAGGGCGGCCGGGCGGCGAGGCGGGCGTTGACGTGCGGAAAAGCGCGAGGCTATAATCGAACCTGCCGCTTTCTGAGCCAACAGACCCTCATCAGGCTGTGCGGCCGTAGCGAGGCCGCCTGGAAGGTTTCAGGGGAGTTCAGAGGCTTATGAAAAGAACGCTGCAGCGCAAGCGCCGCCACCGCCTGCGGGTTCACGGCTTTCTGCGACGCATGTCAACGCCGGGGGGGCGCAGGGTGCTGAAAAGGCGGCGGGCAAAGGGCCGCACCCGCTTGACGGCGGACTGACGGAGCGGCGTTGGGGGCCGGGCCTCGGCCGGTTGGGTCGCCGCAAGGAGTTCGAGCGGGTCTTCCGTGAGGGCCGGAGGGGATCCACGCGCCTGGTGACAGTGTGGGCGGTTCCCGGAGACGGGGCAGGGGTGCGGGTCGGGTTCGCCATCGGCCGGCGCGTGGGGCGCGCTGTCGTGCGCAACCGCATCCGCCGCCGCTTGCGGGCGGCCCTCGCGGAGGAGCTGGCAGGGGTGCCGGCGGGGACGGACCTGGTGATCGCCGCCCGGGAGGTCTGCCTGGACGCGGAGTTTGGTACGTTGCGCGAGGCGTTGCGCGCTGCGCTGAAGAAGGCCGGGGCATGGATCGACTCCGCATAAGCCCCGGAGCGGTGCCGTCGCCTGCGGCGAGGATGCTGGCCGCCCTGGTTCGAAGTTACCGGCGTTGGATGTCACCAGTGACACCGCCGCGGTGCCGCTTCTACCCGACGTGTTCGGCGTATGCGGAGCAGGCGCTCTTGAAGTACGGTGCGGTGCAGGGGTCATGGCTTGCCGTTCGGCGGGTGCTGCGCTGTCATCCCTGGCACCCGGGAGGATACGATCCGGTTCCCTAGCGGACGGCGCGGCGCAAGACGCGGGAGAGGCGGAGAGACTCGGTTGAACGAGCTTGCGGACGGGCTATGGTGGGTGCTGGAGTTTTTGCGGGGGATCAGCGGGAGCTACGGGCTGGCCGTCATCGTACTGACCCTTCTGGTGAGGCTTCTTCTGCTGCCGCTGGGCGTGGCGCAGTTCCGGGCCATGGAGGGGCAAAAGAAGATCCAGCCGATGCTCCAGGAGCTTCAGAAAAAGTACAAAGACCGACCGCAGGAACTGCAGCGCCGCATGATGGAACTTTACCGGGAGCACAAGGTGAACCCGCTCAGCGGCTGTCTGCCCGCCCTGGTGCAGCTTCCGATCCTGTGGGCGCTGTTCCTTGCGCTCAGGAGGTTGCCCGAGGGAAGCCTCTTTTTGCTCTGGGATCTGAGCGTGCGGGATCCGTACCTGGTGTGGCCTATTCTCACGGGTGTCGCGCAGTATCTTTCAATGAAGCCGACCATAACGGATCCGAAGCAAAACAGCACCATGCTGATCATGGCGGCGGTGAGCGCAATCTTCGCGGCCAGCTTCCCGACGGGGCTGGCCCTTTACTGGACGGTCAGCAGCCTGTTCAGCTACGGCCAGTACTGGCTTTTCCAGCGTCGGCTGGTAGCAGCCGGAGGAGGCGTGCGCGCGTCATGAATCCCTCCCGTTCCGTCGTTAAGTCGGGGCGTAGCGTGGAAGAGGCCCTGGAAGCCGCGCTTGACGAGCTGGGTGTGGGGCGGGACGACGTGGACGTTGAGGTGCTGGAGGAGGCCAACAGGGGTCTGCTGGGGTGGATAGGGGGACGGCTCGCCCGCATCCGGGTCACGGTGAAGGAGAAGGAGGGCCCGGGCACGGAGGAGCGGCGTGGAAGGCGGGACCGGCGGGCGCGGGCGGGCCTGTTGGACGAGGCCGAGGTGGCGGGCGGCGCGGGCAGCGAGCCCGACAGCGCCCAGGCGGCCGAGCGGCTTGACCGAGCCCGGGATTTCCTGAGGCAGGTCGTTCATCTCATCGGGAGCAGCTGCGTCATCGAGACACACCGGATGGGGCCGGGCCTGTACAAGCTCAACATCGTCTCGGAGCGGGCGGGGCTGCTCATCGGCCACCGGGGCGAAACCCTCAACGCCCTGCAGTACCTGGTGAACGTGGCCGCAAACCGGCGGGAGCAGGAGGGCGCCCCGGTACGGTTCGTGCTGGACACCGCCGATTACCGGCGCCGCCGGGAGAACGTTTTGCGGCAGGTGGCGCTGCGGGCGGCACGGCGGGTGCGCGAGGAGAAAAGGCGCGTGGCGCTGGAGCCCATGAGCGCCACGGAGCGGCGGGTGATTCACCTGGCGCTCAAGGACGATCCGTACGTGGAGACCCGTTCGGAAGGCGAGGAGCCCAACCGGCGGGTGGTGGTCTTCCCGAGGGGCCAAGCACCACCGGCAGCCGCCGGCGAGCTCCGGGGTGAGGATGGCTCTGTTCGCCGGGGCCGCCCCCGGACCGGGTGAGGCGGGGCGAACAGGTGTACGGGATGGCGGCCGCAAACGGCCGCCTTTTTTGTTGCGGGGCAGGGCATGGACGCCGCGAGCGAAGCTGAGGTGATACGGCAGGAGGCGGCGCGGCTCGGGGTGGATCTTTCGGTGGAGCAGGCGGAGAAGCTTTCGGCGCTCACCGATCTGCTGCTGTCCTGGAGCCGGCGGGCCAACCTGACCGCCATCACCGACCCGGAGGGCGTGCGCGTCAAGCATCACCTGGACTCTCTCACGCTTTGCCGGTGGCTCCCGGCGGGGAGCAGCGCGCGGCTTGCGGACGTGGGAAGCGGGGCGGGGTTTCCAGGGCTGCCGGTGGCCATCGCCCGGCCCATGGTGGAAGCGGTGCTGGTTGAGTCTGTGCTGCGCAAGGTGCGGTTTCTGGAGGAAGCGGCGGTGAAGCTGGGCCTCGCCAACGTCCGGGTGATCCGCGAGCGCGCCGAGGTGCTGGGGCACGATCCGGCGTGGCGTGAACGGTTTGACTTCGTGGCGATCCGGGCGGTGGGGAGCCTGGCGCTTAGCGTGGAGCTGTGCGCGCCCCTGGCCGCCGTGGGGGGCACCGTGCTGGTCATGAAGGGGCCGCGACTTGAGGAGGAGTGGGAGGCGGGAAGGCGGCTGGCGGAGCGGGTGGGGCTTGGCCCCCTGGGGACGGAGCGCGTGGTCCTGCCGGGGCCGATCCAGCGGGTAATTGTCGTGGGGCACAAGGTCGGCCCCACGCCGGCACGCTACCCGAGGCGGCCCGGGCTCGTGGGCAGGGTCGGTTGAAAAGGAGGGGGAAGAGGCCGCGAAGAATGCGGCCAACAGCTACACGGGTGTGCGGGCAGGACAGGGAGGCGCCGGACACGCGTGAGACTGGGAGAACTGCTGCGGGCCAGGGCGGGAACGCCGCGCAAGCAGGAGCCGGTTTCCGAAGATTCCGCCCTGCAGGTGCGCTGGATTGAGACGGGGAGCATCCGGGCAGGCCGATACCAGGCCCGCCACCAGCCGTCTGCTTCTGACCTTGAGGAACTGGCGCAGTCCATCCGGGAGCACGGGGTGCTCCAGCCCATCCTGGTGAGGCCCGTCGAGGGCGGCTACGAACTGGTGGCGGGCGAGCGGCGGTGGCGTGCGGCGCAGATGGCCGGGCTGGAAAAAGTGCCGGCCATTGTGAAGGAGATCGACGATCACACCGCCGCCGAGTGGGGACTCATCGAGAACGTCCAGCGAGCGGAACTTCACTTCCTCGAACAGGCTGAGGGCTTCCGGCGCCTCATCGACGAGTTCGGGCTGACGCAGGAGGAACTCGCGCGGCGGATCGGGTGCAGCCAGGCTGCTGTCGCCAACAAGCTGCGGCTGCTCCGGCTTCCCGAGCCGGTACGCGCGCTCATTCGCGAGAAGGGGCTCGGGGAGCGGCAGAGCCGGTCGCTTCTGCGCCTTGAGGGCGAAGCGCGCCAGCTCGAGGCGGCGCGGAGGATGGCCGAGGGCCTCAGCGCCGAGGAGAGCGAGCGCCTGGTTGACCGCATGGCGCAGGGGAAGCCGGCGCGGCGGCGCGTGAGGGGCGCGTACGGCGACGCCCGTATTTTCGTCAACGGCCTGCGCCAGGTGGTGCGGCAGGCGCAGCAGGCGGGGCTCGAGGCAACGCTGGATGAGAAGGAGGAAGGGAACGGCTGGACCTTCGTCGTGAAGCTCGGGCGTTCGAGAGCGGCCGCGCGCCGCGGAAGGAGTTGAGCAGGTAGCTTTGGCTCGGGTTGTGGCAATCGTCAACCAGAAGGGGGGCGTCGGCAAGAGCACGACCGCCGTCAATCTGGCCGCTTACATGGCGGTGGGCGGGCGGCGGGTACTGCTCGTCGACGTCGACCCTCAGGGGAACGCCACCACGGGAGTCGGGATCAACAAGCGGGAGCTGGACGCCTGCGTTTATCACGTTCTCATGAACGAGCGTCCCATCGAGGACGTCATACGCCCGACGGAGATCGAAGGGCTGGAGGTGGCGCCGGCCACCATCGACCTGGCCGGGGCGGAGATCGAGCTGGTGAGCGCCCTTTCCCGGGAGTTCCGCTTGCGGCGCGGCCTTGAACCGGTGCGGGAGCGCTATGATTACATCCTGATCGATTCCCCGCCGTCGCTGGGGCTGTTGACCTTAAACGGCATGGCGGCGGCTGACCGGGTGCTGGTGCCGATCCAGTGCGAGTTTTACGCCCTGGAGGGCCTGAGCCAGCTGATGCGCACCATCGACATGGTGCGCGAACACCTCAACCCCGGGCTGGGAATCGCCGGCGTCGTGATGACGATGTACGACGGCCGCACCAACCTCTCGCAGCAGGTGGTGGAGGACGTCCGGTCGTTTTTCTCGGGGCGGGTGCGGGTATACGACACGATCATCCCCCGCAACGTCAGGCTGACGGAGGCTCCGAGCCACGGGAAGCCCATCGTGCTGTACGACGACCAGTGCCGGGGGGCCGAGGCCTACCGAGAACTGGCCGGAGAGGTGATGCGCTATGAGCCGGCAGGCGCTCGGGCGGGGGCTGCGGGCGCTCATTCCTGAGGGAGGCCCGGAGCCGGGCAGCCGCGAAGGGGTCATGGAGGTGGCCGTGGACCGGGTCTCTCCTAACCCCTACCAGCCCCGGCGGCAGTTTTCCGAGGAAAACCTCCAGGAGCTGGCCGACTCCATCAAGGCGCACGGCGTGCTTGAACCCATCGTCGTGCGCCCTCTGGACGTGGAGGGACCCGGCCGCTACCAGCTTGTTATCGGGGAGAGGCGATGGCGGGCCGCGCGTCTGGCCGGGCTTGCAACCATCCCCGCGCTGGTGCGGCGGGTGGGGGACCGCGAGATGGTCCAGATGGCGCTGGTGGAGAACCTCCAGCGGGAAGACCTGAACCCCATGGAGGAGGCGGAAGCGTTCCGGCGCCTCATCGAGGAGTTCGGGCTGAGCCAGGAAGAGCTGGCTCGGGCGGTTGGCCGCAAGAGGCCCACGGTGGCCAACACCCTGCGCCTCCTGGAACTGGAGCCGGAGATTCAGGAGTTCCTCCGTTCCGGGGCCCTGAGCGAGGGGCACGGCAAGGCGCTGCTCGCGGCGCCGGCGGGCCCGGTGCGAGTGGAGCTCGCCAGGCGCGTGGTGGCCGAGGCGCTGTCCGTGAGGGGGACGGAGGAGCTGGCGCGCGAGCTGGGCGCGGAGAGGGGCGGTGCGGCGGGCCCTGGAGAGCAGGCCGCTGAACGCCCATCGAGGCGGGCGAGGGTGCCCGGGAGCGGGCGCTGGTCCGAGGTAGAGGCGGCCCTGGAGCGGGCCCTGGGCACCCGGGTGGTGATCCGGGAGGGGCGCCGGAAGGGGCGGATTGAGATCGAGTTCTACGGCGAGGAGGACCTGGTCCGGCTCGTCGAGCTGCTGGGGCAGCTGGACAGGGAGGCCATGGCCGACCTGCACGGGTGAGGAGTGGCACGCGAGTGTTCCACGTGGAACATCCCGCAGGCAAGTCCGGCACTGGGCGTCGTTTCCGCGTCTGGCAGGAGCCGGGAACCCTGGTGTCGAATCCACGCGGCACGGGGTGGGGACTAGCTGCGGAGGTAGCCCTCCGTCATGCGCAGGAAAACAGACGGGCCATACATCACCATCACCGTTGTGCCGCACGATGGCAAGGCCGTTCGCGCCGTGCGCCTGCGGCGCGGCGTTCTCGATGCCTTCAGGGCCGGCCTTGGCCTCCTGATCGTTGTGTCTTTGTGGCTCGCGGATTCCTATATCACTGCCCTTAACAACCAGTCGGTCCTCAGGACCCGTTTGGATCTCCAGCTCGACCGGTATGCCCTGCTGGAGCGAGCCTACCTCGAAGAGCAGAGCCGTTACGCCGGCCTTATCGCTCAGACCCTGGGTATCGAGCAGGAGCTCCAGGACCTGGCGAAAGCCAGCGCCGAGATCCGCCAGATGCTGGTGAATGCCGACGCCGCACCGCCGCCGGCGCCGCCGGTGCGGCAGGTGGCGAAGCAGGGCGACCCCGCCGGGCAGGGCGGACCGCCCACCGGGAATCAGGTGATTCCGGTCGTGACGGCGGCGCTGAAGAACGTCAATGAGCAGCTTCGCGCTTACGACGACCACATCAAAGCCCTGCGGGCGACCACCCTCGAGTTCGTCAGGCGCCGGGCCCACACGCCCTCAATCTGGCCGACGGAGGGCTGGCTGAGTTCGGGCTTCGGCCCCCGGCGGCATCCCGTCACGGGCGACCCTGACTACCACTACGGTCTGGACATCGCAGGACTGGTGGGGACCGACATCCTCGCCACGGCCGACGGCACGGTGGTGGTCGCCGGCCGGCGCAGCGGGTACGGCCTCACCATCGTCATTGACCACGGCTACGGGCTCCGTACGTTTTACGCCCACCTCTCCAGCATGAAAGTCAAGGTGGGCCAGCGGGTGACCAAGGGGCAGGTTATCGGGGCCATGGGCTCGACGGGTATCAGCACCGGTCCCCACCTCCATTACGAGGTGCACGTCAACGGCCGTCCGGTCAACCCGCTGAACTACCTGCCGTAAGGGCCGCCTGTTCGGCCGGAAAGGGAGGCATCGCCTGGTGATCCGCGCACGTCGCGAAGGGCCGACCGCCCCTCCAGATCCCGGAGCAGTCGAAACAATTGTCGGGAAAGGCACGGAAGTGAAGGGCGACCTGAAGAGCTCTGGCACGATCCGCGTGGACGGCCGGCTCGAGGGCACCCTCCACACGACGGGAGACGTCATCGTGGGCGAGGGCGGCGTTCTGGTGGCCGATGTCCACGCGTCCTCCATCCTGGTGGCGGGTGAGGTCCAGGGTCAGGTGAAGGCCACGGCCCGGCTGGAGATCTCCTCCTCGGGGAAGATTCAGGGGGACGTCGAAACCCCCGTTCTGGTCGTGAACGAGGGCGGCCGGTTGGACGGCAAGTGCACCATGACCGCGGGCGACCGGGTGGCCCCGAGGGCACCGGCTGTCCAGGCGGGCCCCCTTCCCAGGTCCCACACGGAGCCGACGGACCACTCATAACATGGCCGCCGGCAACTGATCGCGCCGGGCGCCGCCGGTGGCTGCTCTGCCCCTCCGGTCTCTTCGGGAGCTGGGTGCGCCGGCGTGGCAGGGGTGATCGGCTCGTGCGTTTCGCGGACCGGACGGATGCCGGACGGCGCCTGGCCTCCCGGCTGCTCGACTATGCGGGGCAGCCCGGGGTCGTGCTGGGCATACCGCGGGGCGGTGTGGTGGTGGCCGCGGAGGTAGCCCGCCGGCTGGCTCTTCCCCTGGGCATCGTGCCGGTCAAGAAAGTCCCCTGCCCGCTCAACCCGGAACTGGCCGTCGGAGCCGTCGCAGCCGACGGCTCGGAAGTGATCAACCGGGAAGCAGTTCGCACGCTGCTCATCGACGAGGCGGAGCTGCGGGCCTCCGTCGCGGCCTCCCTTGAGGAGGCCCGCCGGCGGGACGCCCTGTACCGGTGGCGTCCCCCGCCCCTGGAGCACAAAGTCGCCATTGTGGTGGACGACGGGCTGGCCACGGGGTACACGGCCATGGCCGCCGTCCGCTACGTGCGGCGTCTCGGCGCGCGCCCCATCGTCGTGGCCGCTCCGGTCGCTGCACGGCTGAGCGCCGTACTGCTGGCCTCCGAATGCGACCGTCTGGTCACCCTGATGCTGCCCGACGACCTGGAGTCGGTGGGAGCCTGGTACGACAACTTCAGCCCCACGACGGACGAACAGGTCATCGCGCTGCTTCAGGCCTTCTCGGCCCCCCCGACCTCCGCTGAATGAGCCGCCTGCCGGGTGTTCAGTCTAAAGGCTCGGAGGGAGCCGTCCAATGGCAGGCAAGCCGGTCGTGGCGTGCGACGATGACATGATGCGTTTCCGAGGGGCTCTTGAGGAGGCGGGGTATGAGGTGCAACCCTTGCACGAGGCTCCGCTTGATCGGGTGGATGCCGTGGTACTGAGCGGTATCGACAGCACCCTTGTCGGGGATCAGCGCCGCTTCACTGCCGTGCCCGTGGTCGAGGCGAAAGGGATGACCGCCCGGCAGGTCGTTGCAGCCCTGAACGAAAAGGTGCGGGCACGCATGTAGCCTGCGGGGCGGATGCCCGGCCCGCAGGCCCGGTCAACCCGGGAAGGCGGCAGGCGGCCGCGACGGCGCCGTCTGGGCGGGAACGGCCCAGCGCGCGCTCTCGTCGGAAGCAGCCCGAGCAATCCCCTCGGCGATCACCTGCGCCATCTGCCATACAATGCCCAGACGGGTGTTTTGGAGCACCAGGTACTCCATGAACCCGCCCACGTTCACGACGCCCACGATGTGCGCATCGCCCACCTCGGGCAGGCTTTTGCGGACCCCAGTGCCCGGGCGGAGGGGGCCTGTGCGGACGGTCAGGCTCCCCACGTTTTCCGCTCGGCCCAGGCACGCGTCGATGGCCAGCGTGAAAGAAGGCGGGGACTGCGCCAGCCTCGCCAGCGTATCGGCCAGGTTGGTGGCGTGCACCGGTTCGTCGAGGGTACCGTATACCCTGAGCCCGGGCGCCAGCTGAGCCAGGTGTGTTCCCACCAGCGGTCCCAGGGCATCGCCGGTGGACCTGTCCGTCCCGATGCAGACCACCGCGGGCCGGGCGCGCGCGCCCGGAAAAGCTTCGAAGAGGCGGGACAGCAGGCGCGCGACCTGCCAGGCCGCCCCGGGCTCCCGAAAGTGGACCCGGCCCACCACTCCATCCTCACCCGTTACCCCGTGCAGGGGATCAGAAGGCCCACGTAAGGCGCGCGGTCTCAACGCAGGCGCTCCTTTTCGCGAGGATCCAGGAAGGGCCCGCCCCGGTCTGGTGTGTTGAGGTGTGGGCGCGAGGTCGGGTGGCGCCCCGATGTGGCTACCGTCCGGAAGGACGGCCCTGTCTTCGGTACTCGTTATATGTAATGGCGGCGCCACGTATACACCGCCGGTGGCTAACCATGACGTCCAGGCACCCGGCGGCACCCGTCCATCGCCCGCCCCAGGCCGCCACCGTCACGTGGACCCTGTTCAGCGCCGTGGTCGGCGCCGGCTACGCAAGCGGTCAGGAACTGGTGCTGTTCCTTGCGCCCTGCGGGCGACAGGGCATACCGGGAGCCCTGCTGGTCGGCATGCTCATCGGTATGGCGTCGCTGTTGCAAAACCCATCCGCGTCGGCGTCCCAGCCGGGCGCGCGCGACGGCTGCGCGGCTCCCATGGTCGCGGCTGACCTGATGCATCGGGGCGTCGCCCTGACCCTGGCATGGATGACGCTGGCCGCCATGGTGGCGGCCATGGCCCACCTCGTGGGTCAGCAGGACGGTCAGCGCGCCGCCCTGCTGCTCGCAGCCGGCGCGACGTGGGGCGGGGCGGCCCTACCGGTTCACCGCGGCCTGAGCCCCATCAGCCGTACCCTCGGGCCCGTGATGGCTCT
>JBFMCJ010000089.1 GCA_040754675.1 Bacillota bacterium | reverse complement strand
GTCGCTGACGGTCAGCACGGAATTCGCCTTCTAAGCGCCGAGCCGGGCAAGCATAGCTGCACCGGCCCCGAGCAAGACGGCCCCCAGCGGCCCCGCCCATCGGGCGGTAAGGCCCTGGGGGCCTGCGTTCCTGCCGGTGGCGAACTGAACGGCGGCGGCTGCCGCCGACGCTGAAAGCCAGAGGGGGCGGCTCCCGAGCACGGCGCCCGCGGCCGCCGCGTACGCCACCAGTTGAAGCGCAAGAGCGGCGTACCGGCGGCGGTAAGGGGCCGGGTACCCCTGCCCGGACCGATCGAGGTAGTACGTCACGAAGCTCATGAACTGGGTCGCCGCAATGAGGCCCGGCGCCAGGATGACCCAGGCAGGGGCGCCACGTCCCGCCCCCTCAGACTGCGCCCACAGCAAGGCCACGAGCAGGATCACCCCGAGGTGGGCCACCTGATCCAGCAGGAAGCCGGCCAGGGCCGCGGGGTAGCGCCTCCAGTTGTTTTTCAGGTAGTCGAGGCAATAGTGGGTCGCCGTCAAGCCGGCCACGAGGCCGACGCTCACCGGGGCCAGGTAAGGCCGCGCCAGCGCGAGGCTGCAGGCCAGCACAACGGCCGAGTGCGCCGCCAGTCCCAGGTGGCCCCGCTGCTTGAGCCGGTAGAGGCCGTCGAACTGCAGCGCAAAGTCCGCAAGGAAGTGCGCGAGCACCAGGCGGAAGACGAAGTCCCACATAAACGCTTCAGGCGGGCGCCTCCCCGCCGAGCAGCGCCCCCCGGCCGATCCGGGTGAGCGTGGCCGGCGAGTGACCAGCCGTCTTTATGCGTTGCCGCCGGAGGTTGTGAGGGCGGCATCGATGCGCCACGCCTCCCGCTGATGGGCGGGGTTCGCCCCGGCTCAACTTTCTCCTCTCTTGTGTGACATCTGCCGCATAAGGCGGCTTCGCGCGCACGGCATCATCGAGGCAGCGGAGGCGACAAGGATGTTCAGGCGGGGGTGAAGTGCCGTGGCGACCCGGCTTGTTGAGAGCCAGAGAGAACTCACCCGGTTGCAGCAGATCATCCTCGAATACATTTACAGCCGCCAGGCGAGCTACGTCTGGCCCGTTTCGTCCGCGATGCTGTCCAGAGAGCTGCGCATCTCGTGGACGCACGCACGGGAACAGGCGCACCAACTGGTCAAGATGGGGCTGCTCGAGGTGCGCAGCGGCCCGGGCGGGGGCTACTTCCCCGCTTCGCCGGCAGGGTCAGGCCTTGTGCCACTTCGCGGCCTCGCCGGTGGCAAGGCCGACGCCGGCAGCCCGATATGCAGCCTCGTCAGCGAGCTGCAGGCGGCTGCGGCAGAACTCGCTGCTCTTGCCCACGCTCTGCGGGTGCGGTGTCCGGGCGGCGAAGGGAGCCAGGCCGAAGGCCGGTGTCTCGATGCTGAAGCGGGCAGGCTTGTTGAGGTGCTGCAGCGGCTGCGCCGGTCGGCGAGGCGGGCACGAGAGGCGAGCACGTCAGGAGGCCTCAGGGCGCCGTGGGTCAGCGGCCGCCGGCTCGGGTCACCGCTTGCGTTCGACGGCGGCGATGCGGCGGCTGACCACGAAGTCTCCCACCGGTAGGGGCCGGAATTCGACCGTCACGCCCCGGTTGCCGCGCCCTGGCCGGCCCGCGCTCCTGGGGGTTGTCCCGCGGGGCCGGCCGTAGCATGATGGGATCATGCTGGACGCAAAGACATTTGCTGCCGTTACGCTGACGCTCCTCTTCTGGTCTTCCGCCTTCAGCGCGATCCGCATCGGGCTGCGCGCCTTCGGCCCGGGCGAACTGGCACTGGCCCGGTATGCTGTAGCGTCGCTGGCGTTCCTGGTCTACGCCCTGGCCACGAAGATGCCCATGCCGCACCCCGCGGACCGCGTTCGCCTGCTGCTTTTGGGCGTGGTCGGAATCGGTGTCTACCACACGGCGCTCAACTTCGGCGAGGTGTCCGTGCCTGCGGGCACGGCCAGCCTCATCGTCGCCACGACCCCCGCCTTCACCGCGGCTTTGTCCCACGCTTTTTTGAAGGAGCGGCTCAGTGCGCCGGGCTGGTTCGGGCTGGGCGTCAGCTTTGCCGGGATTGCGCTGATCAGCGCCGGAACCGGCGAGGGGCTCCGGGTCACGACAGGGGGGCTGCTGGTGCTGATCGCCGCCCTGGCCACGTCGGTCTTCTTCGTGTTCCACAAACCGCTCAGCGCGCGCCACGGCTCGGTGCAGCTGACGGCCTACTTCTCCTGGGCGGGAACGCTACCCATGCTGGTGTTCGCCCCGGGCTTGGTCCGGCAGCTTGCCGCCGCACCGGCACAGGACGCTCTGGCCGCTTTGTACCTCGGGCTGTTCCCGTCGGCCGTCGCCTACGCGGCCTGGGCTTTTGCGCTATCGAGAGCGCCGACAGGGCTTGTCACGAGCTTTCTCAACCTCAACCCGGCGCTCGCCCTCACCATCGCCTGGGGAGTGCTGGGTGAGCGGCCCTCACTCACGGAGGTGGTTGGCGGGGCGCTGGCAATCGCGGGGGTGATCCTGGTCAACCGGGCGGGGAAACGCACCGACGCCCCGGCGGTCTTGCGGGGCCTTGCGAGCCACCGGGATAGCCCAGTATTAGGTACTCGTAGATAGCGCCCCGGCCGTCCGCCCGGGAGTTGATGGCGCGGTTGGCCTGCACCGGGATCAAGGTGAACCCCTCGTACAGCTCCCGGATGAGCGCATGGTACGAGTTTGAAACCATGACCAGGTGGCCGCCGTCCTTCAGGCGGCGGGCTAGCGCCGCGAGCCGCAGCTGGTCGTCTTCGGAGAAGCCGTCGGAAGTGTAGGCCGTGAAGTAGGCGGTCTCGCTGATGGGTTGATACGGCGGATCGAAGTAGACAAATGCCCGCCGGATGCCCCGCCGCTGCACTGTTTGCGCAGCCTCTTCGAAGTCACCGGCGCTGAAGGCCACGTCAAGGTCGCGAAAGACCCGGTGGGCCGAACGGAGCGCCGGTTCATCCAGGATCGCGGGCTTCCCGTACCGCCCCATGGGAACGTTGAACTGCCCCCTGGAGTTGACGCGATACAGGCCGTTGTAGCACGTCTTGTTGAGGTACAGCAGCCGGGCGGCGCGCTCCACGGGGTCCTGCGGCTCGGCGGCCCGGACCCGGTAGTACTGCTCCCGGCTATGCCCGTCCCGGTACTCGCGCAGGCGTTCGATGAGCGGCTCGGGATCGGCCGCGATGACCCGGTACAAATTGATGAGTTCTGTATTGTTGTCGTTGAGCCAGACGAACTTCCCCCTGAGGGAGGGCGCCAGGTAGAAGAAGAGAGCCCCGCCCCCCACGAACGGCTCCAGGTAGGCGTCATAACTTCCGGGATCCGGCAGGTACCTGGCATACCGAGGCAGCAGCTGGCCTTTGCCCCCGGCCCATTTGACGATCGGCGTCGCCCGCAAAACCCTCCGCCGCCCCCGGCTCCGTGACTTTGCCCTTCACACGCCGCAAACTACGGGGTCAAGGCTTCGATTCCTACCGGTGCACAGGCCTGCCAGAAACGTGCGCCCATGCTGTCGTCCGACTGGAAGGTGCTGGGGCTGCGTCCGCAACCGGAACGCCGGGGCATACTTCCGGTGAGACGGGGCATACCAACACTGTTCACGCAAGCATGCCCGAGGGGGAGGACCCATGCCCACCCAACCCAAGCATCAACAGGCAAAACAGGCCCTTGGCCGGACGAACCAGCAATTCCTCACCGAGATCGTGCAGCTTGCAAAGCAGGCAGAGCAGCTCGAACCCGATCAGTCGTTGAAGCAGTTCGCCAGCCAGATCAACACCCTGGCCAACCAGGTCAAGTTCAACGAACAGACCGAACAACAGCTCTAGCACACCGAGGAGGGCGTACGTCCATGACCCACTTCCAGCCGGTGGGCCAGCCGGGGGCGCTCGGGCGGGCCAAGCAGCAACTGCAACAGAGCAATGCACGCTTCTTGCAGGAGATCGGGCAACTGGCACAGCAGCTCGAGCAGAAGTCCACCAGCCCGGCGGTGCGGCAGCTGGCTGCCCAGATCATGCAGTACTGCAGCCAGATCCAGTCGAACGAACAGTCCGAGCAGCAGCTTTAGCAGGCGCTCGGCCCCACCTCGCCGCTCGAGCCCGGCGCTCAGGTCACGACGGCGACAATCAGTGCCACGACGGCTCCCCCTATGGCGATCCATAGCCGGCGCTGCAGTGCTTGCACGTCCGAACGCAGCCGTGCCACTTCGGCCTCTTTGGCCTGAAGCTGGGAGCGAAGCTGCGCGGATTGCTCTTCAAGGGCCGCAATGCGGCTCTTCTGGTCGTCCAGCGCCAGCCGGAAGTCGTTGGTGACCTCAACCAGGCGCTGTTCCAGCGAACTCGTGGACTCCACGAGCCGGTTCTGCAGGGCGTCCGTCGTCTCGGTGAGACGCTGTTCGAGAGCGGTCAGCGGTTCCCGGAGCCGCTGCTGGACCAAGGCATCCACGCGCTGTTCCACCTCGAGCTGGATGCGGGCGTCTATGAGTTGCATGAAGAGATGGCCGATCCTGGCCCAGGCCTCGGGGAGAGGCTGGACTTCCTCGGGAACAGCCTGCGGCTCGGTCACGGGCGGTGGGGGCGTCAGCTGCCCCGACGGGGCCTGAGCCAAGGCCGGCAGGCCGAGGGTGACGAGCAACGCTACCACCCCCACCAAAACGCCCACGCCTGACATCGTTCGCTTCAGGGATCCGGGCTGAAGGGGCACCGCCGGTCGCCTCCCCGTGGAATGAGTTGCCATATTGGGGCCCCGGGAGGTATTCCCCTTCGCGGCCCGCATTCCTCGGAGAAAGCGCCAGCCAGGCTCCCCGGTGGCGGGAGGGCGTCGACCGATATGCCCTACCCGGTATGGCGAGACCGGCGGTAAGCCGCGTACAGCTGTGCCACCCGGCGGCCGATCTCCCTGCGCCGGGCGATCTCCGCCCGCTTCCGAGCCCGGTAGCGTGCGGGGTCCCCCGATCCGTCCCGGGCCAGCTCAGCGTGAAGCAGGGTGGCGAACGTGCTCACCTCGGTTCGCAGGCGCTCGATCTCGGTCTCCTTGTCGAAAGACAGAGGCAGGCAGCGCACTCCGTAAAGGTCGGCGATTTCCTTCACGGCGTCCTTGGCGATGCCCTCCGGCATGCACTTGAAGGGGTAGACGTGGACGATGCCGTCGCACCCTTCCTCGATGTGGTGCCGCGCGTGGGCGACGGTAGGCATGGCATCGCCGCCCACGTCGTGGACCAGGAAGGGCCGCGCCTCGGGGCTGCGAGGGGGCGGTTCGAGGATGTACACGTTGCGGCGCCGCAGCCACTGCACCACCGGGCGCACCCCGCGCTTGTTGCGCCAGGCCCGTGACTTCATCTCTCGCAGGCTGTTGCGGATGAACTCGCTCAGGGTGACGCCCTCCACCACCTCGATACCCTCCCGCGCCAGGAGGTGTTCAATCGTGCCGCGGTTGGCGAAGCTCGTGAGGACCACGTAGATCTCGCCCACGACCACCACCCGGGGCCTGACCTTCGTGTCACGGGGTACGGCCTCGAGCATGGCCATGCCCTCCCGGAGGGCGGCCGCGACCGCCTTTGGGGTGTGTGCTTGCCTCAGCAGCTCGATCGCCCGGCGATAGGCGGCGGTCACGCTCCCGGGCTCGAGCTCGTGCGCTCGAAGGATGAGGGAGCGGGCCCGCAGGGCCTCAGCTGCCTCAAGCTTGGCCCAGAGGGGCGAAGTCAGCCGCTTTATGGCCCACATGAGCCTGATCCGCAGGCGGGTCCGGGTCATCCAGGCAAGGCGGTCGAGGCCCTTCTCCCACGCCTCGACGAAATCCAGGACAGGCTTGAGCCGATCGGCGTTGCCGAGCTGGCTCAGGTCCCGCAGGAAATCGACGAAGCCGTCCAGCCCCATCGTGGCCATCTCGATGGTGTGGCCGCCGGCAGCCAGCCGGCTACGGAACTCCTCGGGCAGGTGGTGTTTCTGGACGATGGCGTACCAGCCGAACGTGCAGGGCCCCTCTCCCCGCGCCATGAGCACCAGGATGCGCCGGGGTTCCACGGGGCGACCCTGGCGGGCGGCCTCCTGCTCGATCCGGTCCAGGGCTCTGCGCAGCGTCAGCTTGAGCGTACCGGTGCTACAGGCGTACGGCGAGCATGCCTCCGTGTAGCGGTTGTTTCCGAGGAGCAAGGCTTCCTCGGCCAGCGGCTCGGGCGGGAAAGCGTAATCCTGCAGCCCGAGCTGGTAGCAGGCCTCCTCAACGAGCAGGTTGAGGGTCTCTCCCATGTAAGGCCAGGCGATCAGGGGCTTCCTTGGGGTTGCCGGGCGGCCCTGGCCGGAGTCGGGAAGGCGCGTATCCGCTTCGCCGAACTGGCCCGGCCGGCCGGATACGCGCTTGGGGATGGCAACGGGAGGCTCGGGGTCGGCGGGGGGCGCGTCTTTACCGCCGGCCCCCGTGGAGACGGCTGCCGCGGCGCCGTCACCTGCGGCTGCCCCGGCTCCCGTGCCGGCCTGGCAGCGTGCGAGGCGCTGGTCGCGCCTCGTCTGGAGAAAGGCCAGGATGGTCTCGTACCGGGTGTGGAAGCCCGCGCTCCCGGCCGACTCGTCGAAGCGGAAGGTCCAGCAGGGCGCCCCAAGCGAGCGCGCATACCAGGCCAGGTAGTCGACCTGGAAGGCATCGGGATGGCATCCAAAGCTTCCCAGAGAGATGAAGCCGTCCACCTTGTCGATGGCCCACCTGATGAAGGCCTGTCCTTCCTTGTGGGTGTCGTAGTAGCCGTCGGTGGCCTCGTAGGCGGGGCGGAGCTGTTCGGGAGGAACGTCGCTGGCGGTGATCACGCAGACCCCGTGCTTCTGGAACCAGATCTTGAGTTCGCACGTCAGGGCGGGATCGTTGACCAGGTACCGGCGGCCCACGAGGGCGAGGCGCGGTTTCGCCGGATCGGCCAGAACGGCGGCCAGGCTATCGCCGCGCCGTTCGACCACTTCACGAAAGGCGCGGTCGAAGGCCTGCTCGAGTCGCGCGACCTCGGGCGCCAGACAAGCCCTCGCCCGGGCGGGAAGGAAGAGCGCCGCTTTCGTGGCCTTGGGCCACTTCATCACATCGGCGTAGACGTCATAGCAGACGTTGCGCATTTCGACGCGATCCAGGGAACGGATGTTGGGCGTGACGAAGAGGGGCAGAGACTCGGTGCGCCGCACGCGGGCCTTGATCGCTTCTTCGCCGACGAGCCTGGCGAGGCAGGCGGTGTTGGCGCGGCCACAGTGGCGCAGAAGGTAGCCGACGGTATTCCCGAGCGACCGGATGGCGATCCCGCCCACGTCCCGGTACTTGGAGCAGGTGGAGCTGACGCCGTCCTCGCTGAGGAGGTTGGGCGCGACCAGGGCGTCCAGGTCGGGATGCTCCTGGATCAGGTTCGCGACGTGGCCCACGTAGACGCGCAGGGGGATGCAGAAGTCGGCGCTGGCCAGGGTCGTCCCGTATTCGATGATCCGAGGCGTGGTGACCCGGCTCTTCACGACCTGCAGGCCCATCAGCTCCAGGAAACGGGCCAGCACCTGCACGGATATGTAATGGCCGGTGAAGGCGAGCACGAGCCCGACCCTGGCTTTGCGCCCTGACCCGTTGGGCTCGAGTTCGCGACGGGGTCCAATCGGGGTCTCGACGGCGGCTTCGGCAGGCTCCATCCCTTTTTCACTTCACTCCCTGACTGGCAGAAGACTTTCCACGTGGCGCCGCACCGTCAGCCCGGTGATCATTCCCGAAAAAAACCCCAGGTGGCAGTCGATCGCCTTGTAGCCCGCGATGGGAACGCCGTCTTCCAGCAGCGCCACGACCCCTTCGCACCGGCGGTGGCACAGGGGGTGGGTGCAGGTGGTCGTGACGGTCGTGTACGTGCTCCCCTGGATGTGGTCGAAGCCCTTGAAGTGGCTCTCATAACCTTGCTCCCAGCGCCCCCTGGCGATCAGGGCCGCCCCCAGCGCGGCGGCGCAGAGAACGTGCCGCACGTCCTCGGCCACGATGAACTCGTCGGGCCCGAGCCCGAGGGTTTCGCGGAAGGCCTGCTGGACCGAGCGGTTTAGGAAAGTTCCCCCCTGGGCCACGACCGGGACGCGCAGCAGCTTGCCCCGGCCCACGTCGGAGAGGTAAGTCCGGCAGATCGCGAAGGCAAGCCCCAGGAACAGATCGCGTGGAGCGAAGCCGATCCGGGCCTTGTGCACGATGTCCGATTCGCCGAACACCGCACAGCGGCCCGCGATGCGCGCCGGGTGGCGAGATTCCAGCGCCACATCCGCGAAGCGCTCGACGGGCACGTTGAAGCGGCGAGCCACCGCCTCCAGAAAGGAGCCTGTCCCGGCGGCGCACTTGTCGTTCATGGCAAAGTCCAGGCCGGTGTCGCCCACCGCGATGATCTTGGCGTCGTTGCCTCCGATGTCGATGACGGTCCCCACGTCAGGCACCCAATAGCTCGCCCAGGCGTAGTGCGCCACGATCTCCGTGCAGCGCGCGTCGGCTGTCTCGTGCTCGCGGCGGGTGACGATGTCGCGGATGAGCTCGCCGGCGCTGCCGGTCGTCCCGATACCGGACAGCTCTGCACCGGACGGGAGGGCCTCCCTGATCCGGCTCAGGGCCTTCATGCAGGCCGCGATGGCGTCGCCGGCCGTATCCACCGAGCCGGCCGCCACGACCTCCACGTCCAGCGGTCCTGCCATGCCTCGGACGGCTGCCGGGTCGCCTGGTTTAAGGCTGCGGATCAGGGCGTACTTGGTGCCGCGAGAGCCGCCGTCCACTCCGGCAAAATACCGCCCCGCCGACGAGCGCGCCCCGCGTCCACCCGGGTTCACCACGTCGAACGCCGGCCCGCGCCGCCGCTCCCGGATGACGGGAACCTGCAGAGCCTTGACGCCCTGGGGGAACTCGCGCACGTTTCGGGGGTTCTTCGCACCTTCGCACCGGCCGCCCAGCGTCTCCAGCACGGTGACCTGCCCGCCATCCCGCTCCTCATACGGCTGTGCCAGTTCGCAGGCGTTGTGACACCCGTGGCAGTAGCGGATGCGGCTGTCGAAACGCCGCTCGAAAAAACCCGGCTGGAACTGGCTCGTGGTTTCGGGCTGCCCCAGCATCGCCTCCTTGACGATGACCGCCATACCCAGGGCACCCACCACGTCGTTGTGGGGGGTGACGACGATGGGCGTCCCCAGCTGTTCCTCGAAGGCACGCCGCACCGCCGGATTGAAGGCCACCCCGCCCTGGAAGAAGACGGGACCCGGCAGGTGGCGCCCCTGCACGACGTTGACCAGGTAGTTGCGTACCATGGCGTGGCAGGCGCCCATCAAGCGGTCCGCCAGCGGGACCCCTTTTTGAGTCAGGTGCCTGAAGTCACGCCTGGAGAAGACGGTGCAGGTGGCGTCGATGGCCGCCGGCCTTGCGCTCTGCAGGGCGATGCGCCCGAACTCGTCCAGGGTGATGCCGGCCTCGTCGGCGAGCTGCTTCAGGAACTCCCCCGTGCCCGCGGAGCAGATGGTGTTCATGTTGAAGTACGCGGGAAGCCCCTCGTCGCTGAAGACGATCACCTTGGAGTCCTGGCCGCCGATCTCGACGACGGCCCCGACCCTGTCGATCCGCTCCCCGTTCTTCCAGACCTGCCCGCTCCGTACGAGGTGCGTCACCCCCACGGCGTGGGCGAAGATCTCCGTGCGCGCCAGGTCCGCGCCCACGAGCTTTCGCGTCAGCTCTCGCCCGCTGCCCGTCGTGCCGATGCCAGCCACCCGGCATCCGGACACCGACTCCAGGTAACGGCGCAGCGCGGCTTTAAGGGCATCGGTCGGGGACGGGAACTGGTCGTGGCGCAGGTAGACGGGCCGGCCCGCGAGGTGGGGCTCCCGGTGGATGCCGACCACCTTGACCGTAGCTGAACCGATGTCGATGCCCACGTAAACCTCGCGTGAGGGGTCTGCTGCCATGCCGCTCGCCTTCATGTCGCCAACCGCCTCGACGATGAACACCGCGCATCTGCCAAGCAGCGCGCGGTTGAGAGTATGCCCCCCGATCTGGAAGCCTATAAGACCCAGCGCCGGATTATTTTTCTGCTGAAGGAAGGAAACGGCCCCGGCCCTTTCGAACGGTTTCAGTAACCGGTGAGGGGAGGAAGAGGGCTACGGCCAACGGGGCTCTACCCGTTCACCCAACCCGGGCCTACAATTCCGCGGTGGCCCGCGTCGGTAACCGCTTAGCCATTCTCCGCCTGCTCGTGCAGCGCGGGCCGGTGTCCCGCACCGACATCGGGTCTGTGACCGGGCTCACAAGCGGGGCGGTCAGCCGCATCACCGCGGGGCTCATCGGTGAAGGGCTGCTCCGGGAGATTGGCAGCGCACGCCAGCCGGCCCGGGCCCATGTGGGCCGGGCGCCCGCTCTTCTCGACCTGGACGAAAAGCTGGCCGTCATCGGCGTGCACATCCAGCCGGACGCCATCTCTGCGGTGCTGGTGAGCCCTAAAGGCCGTGTCCTCGAACGGGAACGCGTGGCGGTTTCCGCTCCCCTCCTTCCCGAGGCAGCGGTCGAGCACGCGGCCGCCATCGTGGAAGGGCTGCTGGACAGGGCCCGGCGGGGCCACCATGCCCCGCCGGTGGCGACGGGCATCGGGGTGCCCGGGATCGTCGATGCCGCGTTAGGCCACGTCCGCTACTCAGCCGTTCTGGGCTGGAAGAATGTTTCCATCCAACGGCTGCTCCAGGAACGGATCTCCTCCATTCCGGTCACGGTGACCCATAACGTGTCGTCCATGGCCCTGGCGGCTCACTGGTTTGGCCCTGCCGAAGTGCGTGCGGCGGAGGACCTTCTGCTCGTTTA
>JBFMCJ010000088.1 GCA_040754675.1 Bacillota bacterium | reverse complement strand
CCTGGGCGGCCGGCTGGGCGCCCCCGGTTTCTGGCTCTCCATGGCAGGGGCGGCTGCGAGCGTGGCGGTCATGGGTTCGGCGCGGCTGTGGGCGCTTGGGGACGGGCGGCGGCTGGTCGTCGTGAGCGTTCTTGGCGGCGTCGCCCACAACCTCGGGCAGCTCGGGGCATTTCGGGCGATCATCGGTCACGACGGCGCGGCTTGGCTGCTGCCCGCGCTGGTGGCGCTCGGGACCGCGGCCGGCGCTGCCATCGGAGCCGGGGCGTACAGGGTGCTCCCGGCATTCGAGCGGGTAGCGCAATTCAGGCTGGCGTCCGGAAAAGCGGGCCGGACGACAACGGATTCGGTGCCGGCTGCGACACCCGGGCGCCGCACGCTCGGGCTTGTCACGGCCGTGCTGTTCCTGGCGGTGCTGGCGATCCAGGCGGGAGCGTATCGCGTGGTGGCGGGCGCGGCGGGACTGCGGGCAGCCGCCACACGGCCCGGTGAAGCGGCCGTGAGGGTTGAGGTGGACGGGAAGCACGTTCTCACGCTGCCGCTGCGCACCGACCGGGTGGCCCGCCTTTCGGCGGGCGGCGTTCAAATGAGCCTGGAGGTGCGGGACGGCCGTGTGAGGGTCTTGGAGTCCACCTGCCCTCGCCAGGTGTGCGTCAAGACGGGTTGGATCGACCGGCCGGGGCAGGTCATCGTTTGCGTTCCGGCCAGGATGGTGATCACGGTGGGGCGTTCCGGGCAGGCGCCGTCCGGCAGCATGGCGGGCGCTGACGGCGGTCCGGTCGAACGGTCCCATCACTGGCCCGACGTCGACGCCATCACGTGGTAGGGGCCGGGCAGAGGAAGGCGGACGGTGATGACTCGACCCAAACTCGGCCTCACGCTCAGCGACACCGCTGAGACGTATGGCAACGCCCGCGCACAACCCCTGGCCGGCGAGGCCATCCGGACCTGCGTGGCTGTGTCTTCGCCGTCACCAGGCGGACCCCGGCACGGGCGCGCCAGCGCCGGTCCGGTGGCCTGGGACTGACCCCCGAGGATCTGGCGGAACCGGACGCAGCTTTCCCGGTGCCTCCGGCAAGCCCCCCTGCCGGCCCTCTGAAGTCTCCGGAACCTCCCGGCCGGCAGGGGTGTGAGCGCGCAAGCAGGAGTAAACTGGCGCGTCGGGAACCAGCGCCCGCCTCCCGGGCCAGCCGCGGCCTCTCCCTGCACAATAGCCGGCCCAAACACTCCTTGTGCGGCAGGGTGGTGTTAAGGTAGACTAACCACGCCCGGCTGAGTGCATCGGCTGTTTCCCCTGGCCGAGAAATGCAGGGCGCCGCGGGAGACGTGCGACCTTGGAGTCATATGCCCGGACTCGGGGGGCTGTCGCGTTGCGAGGGGCGTTAGTTGCACTGACGACAGCGCTGGGTGTCGCCGGCTCTCTCACCGCAGGGATCGGCGGCCGTGCGGTTCAGAGTCAAGCCACCCTGCGCTTTGCCGGCATCGTGCGCCAGCAGGACGACCATACGTGCGGATACGCTGCCGCCGCCACCGTGCTGCAGAGCATGGGCCTGGCGGCGGACGAGCGTTCGCTCCTGGCGCACCTGGACAGCCGCGGCGCCGGTCGGGGCGCGACGCTGGGCGGCATCGGGCGCGTGACGGCCCATTGGGGTGTCGAGAGCTTCGCCGTGCGCAGCACCTGGGAGCACCTCGTGGCTTACTTTGTACGCTATGACGAGCCTGTCCTCGGCCTCGTCAACCCGGACCGCCCGCACTTCACCGTCATCCTCTACGCCGATGCGTGGGGCGTTTATCTAGCCGATCCGAGCCTGGGCTACCTGGTCTTGGACCCCGGCCGGTTCGCAGAGCGCTGGACGGGCGTGCTGCTCTTCCTGCGCCCCCCGGACGGCTTCGGCCTGCAGAGCCGCCAGATCGCCCTGGCCCTGGAGAGGATGCACAGCCGGCACCACGCGCTGCTCCGCACGCAGGCAGGCCTCCACCTCATGACGCGAGCGCGCGGGGCGAGGTGGTAGAGTGACGCGCCGCGTGCTGTTCCGGTGTGCGGCTCTGCTGGGACACGTGGGCCTCATCACCGCCCTGGCCGGCGGCGCAGTGGCTGCCTCCGGACCGCAGACAGGCAGCAACCGGCCAGGAGAGCCGAGGGGCATCTTCTCTGCGATCCGCGTCGATCCGGAAAGTTGCTGGCAACTTCGCTGGCAGCTGACTCACTCCGTCGAGCAGCAGGGCCTGCTCCTCGACCTGCCGGGATTCCGCCGCGACACCGTCACCATGGCGTTTGAAATAGGCCGGAGGTTCACCTGGGAAGCCGGCGGCGTGACGTGGAAGGCCACCGCTTCGCTTCGGGCCGGGGCAATGCGCCAGTACGAGGCGGAAGACGGCGCGGCGGCCCCTCTTGCGCCACCCGCGTGGGAGACGTCGGTCGGGCTGCCCGGGTTCGGCCTCGCCGCGCTGGGCAGAGACCCGGCCTCGGGACGTGCCGTCGAGGTCGCGGCAGAGTGGTTCCTCGACGGCGAGCGCCCGGGGCAGGAGCCGGCTCCGGGGCAGGTGGTCGGGGTCACGGTCTCCCGGGTGATGGATCCCGCCGTCGTGGCGGCCTCGGTAGCCGTGGGGGCGAGGGCCGGCCCGCGCCCTTCGGCGGTGCTGTCGGCGGCCGGGGAGTGGCGGCTTGTGATGGTGGATGGCCTCGCCGTGTACGCGGGGGCCGGCCTGGGCGTGTCGATCCCGCTGGGTCAGGTGAGCGGCCGGGCATGGGCCGGCGTTGCCCTGAACTGCCCGTCGGGCGCAGAGGTCGCGCTGGCCCTGCAACGGCCCCTGGATCGCGAGGCCGAGTACGGGTGGCAGGTGGACCTCCAGGTGCCCCAGTCCGGCGGGTAGGGCGGGGCCAGTGGCCCTCTGATAACCGAGGGAGCCTGGGAGGAGGAGGGGCGATGGCGGAACGTTCGGTGCGGATGGTGAACGTCGTGCTGGCGGCGGTGCTGCTCGTGGCTCTGGTGGGCCCTGCGACGGCGCTGGCCGCCGATGCGGAGCGTGCGTTTGATCCGGCCGAGTTCGGGACCCCCATCGATCCGAGCGAGCAGGAAGAGCTCTCAGGCGAGTGGTGGCCGGTCGTTTTCAGCGCCGCCATGGGCGCGGCGGACGCCGCCTACACCTACGCCCGGTCGCGCCCGTACCGGCCGGAGAGCCCGCGCTACTGGACCGGGATGGCTGCGGCGGTGCTCGTGGGTGCCGGCATGGGCGCGCTGGGCGGCGCCACCGAGATGGGCGTGAAGGCCGCCCGAGTGGGCGCCCGGGTCGGAATGGCCGTCTACTCCCGGGTCCGGTCGCACGTGGTGAGCGAGGCGTTCAACGCAGGCCTGGCCGCACACGGCATCTGAGACCCCATGCCGTGCCTCCTTGTTTGCGGGGGCGCACGGCGGTGAGTAGGGGCTAAGACAGCAAAAGGAGGGCGGGGCCCCGTCCCTACGTTTCGGCGGATTGCGAGAAGCGTACAGAAGGCGGGGGGAGCGGGTTGCAGGCGAGTGCCGGCGGAGGCATGCGGATTTCCTGGCCCGGGCTCGTCGTCTCGCAGGTGATGGTGGTGCTCGGCACGTGGCTCGTGAGGGAGTGGGGCGTCGGTCTTTGGTGGACTATCGTCTGCATGTCGTACAACACCGGCTATGCCGTGGTCTATCTCCGCCCGCCCTATAAGGAGCCGGTCATCTACCTGGTCGCCACGTACGCGGCGTGGTTTGTGGGGATGGTCTGGAGCAAGTACCGGGCCGGGTGGTGAACCCGGCCCGAACCCCTGCCAACTCGTGCTGGCTCAGGGGGAAGATGGTGACGCGGTTTGAGGAACGGCGACCGGCAGGCGGCCAGTTGCCTCGAACTCGCCGGCCACAAGCCCGGCCAGAGCATCTGCCAGTTCCTGGGGAAGAGGGCTTGGGGTGCCCCATCTGTCCTGCGCATAGGTGGCGATGAAGGCATCTGCGTCCCCGAGGCTCGTGATGTCGTAAGGCAGGCCGAGCGCTGCCACCACCGTCGGGATGCCGGCTTCCCGGACGCGCCGCACCAGTTGGACCTGGCCCGGGGCAAGGGGCGGCTTGAACGAGGAGTAGGTGAGCACCAGGGCGGCATCGACCGCGCGGGCCAGGCGCCCGGCGGCTTCCAGTTCATCCGGGGAGGGGTTGAACGAACCCTCGAAGCCGTTACCGGGGGTAGGCAGGGAGATAACGGCCGCAAAGCGGCGCCGCATGGCTTGGGCCACGACCTCGGCCTCCCGCGGGCCTGTGACGAGGAGCGTCCGCACGCGGTCCGGCCTGAACGGGAGGGCTCCGCGGTTTACAAGCACGGTGAGGCTGCGGCGGTAGGCCTCCGAGGCGAGTTCCCGGTGGGCCGGCGAGAAAGCTTCCTTTTCGGCCTCATCGGACTTGACGAGAGCATCGACAGGGTGGCCGGCCTCGAGCAGGTGGTACTTCTCCTTGAGGCGCAGGATGCGGTCCACGGAGGCGTCGATGCGCGCCGGGTCGATCTCGTGGCGGAGCGACGCCTGCACCAGAGCGACCCACGCCGCCACCTGGTTGGCGTAGGAGCCGGTCATCATGACCACGTCCGCTCCTGCCTTCACTGCCATCACGGCGGCCTCACCGGGGCCGAAGCGGTCGGCGATGGCGCCCATGCTCATGGCATCGGTGACCACGACGCCCTGGAAGTTCTGCTCCCGCCGCAAAAGGCCGCTCAGGACGCCTTCCGAGACGGTGGCAGGCCGGTCGGGATCGATGCACCGGACGATCATGTGCGCGGTCATGATGGAGTCGGCCCCGGCATCGAAGGCGGCGGAAAACGGCCGCAGGTGCACCCGGCGCAGGGTGTCCGGGTCGTAGGCAACGGCGGGCAGGTCCACGTGCGAATCGGCTGACGTGTCCCCGTGGCCCGGGTAGTGCTTGGGCGTGGAGACGACGCCACCCTTCTGGTAGCCCCTGACCATGGCGGTGCCGAAGCGCGCCACCCGTTCGGGATCATCGCTGAAAGCGCGGACGCCGATGACCGGGTTGGCCGGGTTGGTGTTCACGTCTACGACCGGCGAGAAGTTCCAGTGAACCCCGGCAGCACGCGCCTGGCGTGCTATGGCCAGCGCGATCTGCTCGGCAAGCTGCTCTGAAGCTGCTGCAGCGATGCCCATCTGGCGGGGGAAGGCTGTCGTACCGTACCTGACGTTGTGGCGCAGCCCGTACTCCAGGTCTGCTCCCACCATGACCGGGATCCCGAGGCGTGTCGAGGCGGCCCACCGCTGCAGGCGATTGTTCGATTCGGCGAGGTGCCGGACGGTGCGGTGGCCGTAGGTGATGACAAAGCCCGCACCGTAGCGGGAGACCATCTCGCGGGTCTGGTCAGAGGGCATGCCGGACTCGTCGGGCAGCACCTGGGGCATGAGCATCTGCCCGATCTTCTCTTCGAGCGTCATGCGGGACACGAGCGGGTGCACTTTGCAACCCCCCTGTCGTGGGTGGTGGTCTGGACCAGAATTGGGCAGAGGCTTCCGGTTACCTGCTGCCATTCGAGAAAGCGGGACGCGCGGCGGCTCGTTTCGGTGCGTCGCCCCGCGCCGCCCTTCTTGCCTGAAGATGGGAGACGCGATATTCTCCCTGCTGGAGGGTCATAACTGAATAGCGGCCCCTGGTGCCGGGGCGCGTAGTCCCGGCTTAAAGTGGGGAAGTCCGGTGAAAGTCCGGCGCTGTCCCGCAGCGGTAACCGGGAGCCCGGCGCGAGTGGAGCGGCCGGGACATCCTGGAAGCCCGAATACCTGCCAGGGGAGCCCGATGCTCTCTATTCAGCACCGCTTGGTTCGGGCACCTCTCGAGGAAGGGGAGTGGTGCAGGGTGCACCTTCGAAAGTTTCGCTCCGGCGTCCCCGCGCTCGTCGGTGTGATCGTCCTTCTCTTGAGTCTTTCCGCCCTTGCGGCCGGTGCTGCCGCTGCCGCTTATCCGCTAACCCTGCAGGACGATGCGGGGAGGACCGTAACGCTGCCCGCCGAGCCCGTGCGGGTCGTTTCGCTGGTTCCCTCGTTGACCGAAACGGTCTGCGCCATCGGAGCGTGTGACCGGCTCATCGGCGTCGATGACTATTCCAATTACCCGGAACACGTCAGGGCGCTGCCCAAGCTGGGCAGCCTGTACAACCCCGTCCCGGAACGCATCGTGGCCCTCAAGCCGGACCTGGTGGTGCTCAGCAAGTACGATTCGGTCCTCCAGGTGCTCGCGCAGGCCGGCCTGACGGTCTTCGTGATGCGGTCAGAAACGTTCGACGACATCTTCCGCAACCTCGAGACGCTGGGCGTGCTGCTCAACGAACAGGCGCAGGCACGCCAGGTGGCCGAAAGCCTGCAGCGGGAGATGGAGCGGCTCGAGGAGCTGGCGCATTCTGATCCTGAGCGGCCGGCTGTCTACTACGAGATCGATCCCACGCCGTATTCTGCCGGGCCGGACTCGTTCATCGGGGTGATGATCTCGAAAGCCGGCGGGCGAAATGTGGTGCCGGCCCGGCTGGGCCTGTTCCCCCGCATCAGCCCGGAACTGGTCATCGCCTCCGACCCCGACGTGATCATCCTGGGCGACGCGCCGTACGGGGAGACGCCCGCCCGGGTGGCCGAACGCCCGGGCTGGGCAGGGCTTGCGGCGGTGAAATCGGGGCGGGTCGTGGCCCTGAACGCCGCGCAGGTGGACGTGCTGAACCGCCCCGGCCCCCGAAGCGTCGAGGCGCTGCGGCTGCTGGTGGAGATCCTGCACCCGGCCCTGCGAGACGAGCTGGAGCGACCTTGAGATCCGCTGATGCCATCGGGGCGCGAAGCGCGCCGGCGGCCGCGCTCGCCGTGCCCGCCGCGAGGTGGGCCGGCCTGGCCTTTGCCGTCCTCGCTGCGTCGGCTATGGCGCTGAAGTGGGGAACCGTGCCGGTCTCCTGGGCCGACGTGGCCTCAAGCCTGCGGGACGGGCTGCGGGGCGGGGAGCTGGCGGGGGAGCCGGCCATCGTCTGGCAGCTTCGCCTCCCCCGGGTGCTGATGGGGCTGCTTTCGGGCGCAGCGCTGGGGATGTCGGGAGCGGCGCTGCAGGGCCTGTTCCGCAACCCGCTCGCCGACCCGTACCTGATGGGCGTGGCGTCGGGAGCGCTCTGCGGAGCCGCGGTGGCCATGACACTTGGCGCGGCGCTACCGGCGGCGTTCACCGGGCTTGCGGGGCCGGTGCTGTCGTACGTGCCGGCCGCGGCGTTCCTTGGGGCCATGCTCGCAGTCCTGGCGGCACTCAGCCTCGCCCGCACGGCCGGCGGCCGGCGCACCACGGACCTGGTGCTGTCCGGGGTGGTCGTGGGGTCGATCCTGACGGCCGCCACGGTGTACCTGATGCTGCGGGACGCGGACAGAGTTCGATCCATCTTCAATTGGAGCCTGGGGAATCTCGCCATGGCCGGATGGCCGCAGTTCTCCGCGGCCCTGCCTTACGCGGTCGCCGGTATGCTGCTCCTCATCCCGTGCGGGCGGGCCCTCAACGCCCTGCAGCTTGGCGAGGACGTGGCCGCCACCCTGGGCCTTCCCGTGGAGGCGCTGAAGCTCGCCGTGGTGGCGGGAGCGTCTCTGGCCACGGCGGCGGTGGTCTCCCAGGTGGGGATCGTGGGGTTCGTGGGGCTGGTGGTACCGCACATCGTGCGCCGGCTGGTCGGGGGCGACTACCGGCGCCTTCTGGTCGGCTCCGCGCTGGCGGGGGGGCTTCTGCTCGTCCTGGCAGATCTCGGGGCGAGGGTCGCCGTGCGCCCCGCGGAGCTTCCCGTCGGCGTGGTGACCACGCTGGTCGGCGGGCCGTTCTTCTTGTACCTGCTGAAGCGGGGGCAGCACGATGCTGCAGCTTGAGCGGGTCAGCCACCGCTTCGCCCCCGGCGGCCCTGACGTCGTCCGGGACGTTTCCCTTTCGGTGGGGCCCGGCCTGACGGCGCTCCTCGGGCCCAACGGGAGCGGCAAGACCACGCTCTTGAAGATCGCCGCCGGGCTCCTGCGGCCCTGGAAAGGATCCATCTACCTGGACGGCCGGCCCATCTCCCGCTACTCCACCTGGGAGCGGGCGCGCCTGGTGGCCTACGTGCCCCAGCAGACCCTCCTGCCCGGCGGGATGACCGTCATGCAGGTGGTGCTGCTGGGGCGGATCCCGCACACGGGGTGGCTTGGCGCCGAAACCGCGAAAGACAGGGCCGCGGCCCGGGAGGCCATGGAAGCCACGGGCCTGGGTTCGCTCGCATTGCGGCCCGTGCACGCCCTGTCCGGCGGCGAGCGCCAGCGGGTCGCGCTGGCCCGGGCGCTTGCGACCGGAGGTCGCTACCTGTTGCTCGACGAGCCCACGAGTCACCTCGACCTGAAGCACCAGGCCGCGTTGGTGGCGGTGCTGCGCCAGAAGAAAGCGGCGGGAACGGGCATCCTGATGGTGGTGCACGACCCGAACCTGGCCGCGCTGGCCGACCGGGTGGTGCTGCTTGCGGGCGGCACGGTCGTCGCCGAAGGCCCTCCGGGCCAGGTCCTGGCCCCGGGGACGTTGTCGGTGGCGTACGGCGGGGGCTTTGACGTGGTGGAAGCCCCGGGCGGGCGCCGCGCCGTACTTCCGGGGGCCACCCCATGAAGGCGTCGCGCTTGCGCGGACACCTCCTTTTCCCTGGGGCAGCCGGCGCAGGAGGAAGCAGGCGGGCGCTGGAACTGTCCTCCTACGGCCGGGAAGGGAGAGTGGCACGCAAGTGGCTCTCGTTACGCTATACCAGTGCCTGAGGGAGGCCGAACGCGGCGGTTACGGGGTCGGCGCGTTCAACGTCAACAACATGGAACAGGTCCAGGGCATCATGCAGGCGGCCCGCGAGGCCCGTTCCCCGGTCATCCTGCAGGCAAGCCGCGGCGCCCTCAAGTACACCAATTTGGTCTACCTGAAGCACCTGATCCAGGCCGCCCTCGAGGAAAACCCCGACATTCCTGCGGTGGTTCACCTGGACCACGGCGACTCCCTGGAGACGGTGAAGACGGCGGTCGCTTTGGGCTTCAGCTCCGTCATGATAGACGGGTCACACCTGGAGTTCGAGCAGAACGTCGCCCTGACCCGGGCCGTCGTAGAGTACGCGCACGATCGCGGCGTATCGGTCGAAGCGGAACTCGGCACCCTGGGCGGCATCGAGGAGGACGTGGCCGGGAAGGTGAAGCTGACCGACCCGGCCCAGGCGGAGGCGTTCGTCGAACGCACGGGATGCGACGCCCTGGCCGTGGCCATCGGCACCTCGCACGGCGCGTACAAGTTCAAGGGCGAGCCAAAGCTCGCGCTCGACCTGGTCCCCGAGATCTACCGGCGTGTCCGCATCCCCCTGGTGATGCACGGCTCGTCGTCGGTGCCGGCCGAACTGGTGGAAGAGGTCAACCGGTTCGGCGGGCGCCTGGCGGGAAGCAGGGGCGTGCCCCTCGAGAGCATCCAGCGGGCCATCCAGCTCGGGGTCCGCAAGATCAACGTGGACACCGACATCCGGCTGGCCGTCACGGCGGCCATCCGCCGGGTGTTCACCGAATCGCCGGAGAAGTTCGACCCCCGGGAGTACCTCGGGCCGGCACGGGAGGCCATCGCCGGGGTGGTGCGCTCCCGCATGGAGGCGTTCGGGTGCGCCGGCCACGCCGGCGATTACAAGCCCGTTTCGCTCGCCCAGATGCGGGAGCGCTACCGCAGCGCGACATGAGGCCTCCTGCAAAAAGGTCGCCCTGTGAGGTGAGGCGCGCATGGGCGTGGCCGTGCAGACCCAGGCCAGGCCGGCCGTGACCCGCCGCTGGAAGGCGTCGCCCCTTCGGGTCGGTGCCATGATCCCGCAGGGGTGGCTGATGGACCTGCCGGCCGAAGCGCCGCCCCAGCAGCAGTGGCGGCTCATGGGGCGGGTGGCGCGGACCCTGGAGGGCACCGGGTTCGACTCCGGGTGGCTCTACGACCACTTCCACACGGTGCCCACGCCCGCTTCGTTCAGCGTCTTCGAGTGCTGGACGGCGACCTCGGCGCTCCTGGCCCAGACGGTGAGCCTGCGGATCGGGCAGCTGGTCACCTGCAACTCCTATCGAAACCCGGCGCTGCTGGCCAAAATGGCAGCCACGGCCGACGTCATCTCGGGCGGGCGGCTGGAGTTCGGCATCGGGGCGGGCTGGTACGAGCACGAGTACCGGGGGTACGGCTACCCGTTCGAAAGGGCGTCCGTGCGCATCCGCATGCTCGACGAGGCGCTGCAGGTCATCCGCAGGCTCTGGACGGAGCAGGTGGTGACGTTCGAGGGCCGCTACTACCGGCTCCAGAACGCTTACTGCGACCCCAAGCCACTTCAGCGGCCGCGCCCGAGCATCCTGGTGGGCGGCGGTGGCGAACGGCTCACGCTGCGGGTGGTGGCACGCTGGGCTGACCGCGCCAACTTCGGCGGCAGCTTGGACAACTTCCGGCACAAGGCCGACGTCCTCCTGTCCCATTGCGAGCGGGTGGGGCGCGACCCGCAGGAGATCGAGCTGACCTACACCTGCCCGGTCATCATCGGCCGGGATCGGGGCGCCGTCGAGACGATGGTGCGCCGGTTCGTGCCGGCCAACGTCGAGCGGGAGCGGTACGCCAGGGAGGCGGCCATCGGCACCCCGGAGGAGGTGGCCGCATTCTTGCGGAGCTTCGTGGACGCCGGCGCCTCCTATCTCATCCTCAACATCCGCGGGGCCGCGGAAATCACTCCGCTGGAGCTTTTCGGGGAACGCGTGCTGCCGCTTTTGCGGGCATGAGAGCGTTCCGGGCTGCTTCAAGGAAGGCCTGGGGGGCAGAGGAGGGCGGGGATGGCGGAA
>JBFMCJ010000087.1 GCA_040754675.1 Bacillota bacterium | reverse complement strand
CGGGCCAGCCGGGGCGGAGGTCCCGGGTGGTCCGGCCTCGCACGGCTCGGGTTCCCCTCCGGCTCGCTTTTTCCGTGATTTTACGAGCCTGCCTACGGCCCCCCAAGGGGCACCCGAAGGAGGAGGCCCGAAAGCATGGTGTCCCCTCGAAATGCGGAACCGGCTCCTAGGCCCCGGCCAATACGGGGTGCGTAGGCTGGACCCGCAGCCACGACCCGGAGGGTGGTTGGCGTGGCCGGGCCTGCGGTCGCACCGCCGAGATTCGTCGTGGGGTCGCGCGTGCGGGTGATCGTGCCTCCCCACATCCCCGAGATACCCAGGGGAGCCACCGGCGAGGTACGGGAAGCCGCCCTGACCTACGCCTACGGCATCGTATTCGATGGCATGGAGCAGATGGGCATTCACCTGTGGTACGTGGAGTCCCAGCTCGCTCCCGAAGAGGGCCCGTTCCCCAGCACGTTGGGAGCGGCACCGGCATTTCCCGTGGGCTTTCGTGTGCGCCTGACGGTTGCCCCACACATCCCTGGGCAGTCGGCCGGCCAGGTACGGGAAGCGCGCCTGACCTACGCTTACGGCATCCTCTTCGACGCGATGGAAGAGGCGGGCATCCACGAGTGGTTCGTGGAGGCCGAACTGGCCGCTGGGAACGACCCCCGTTGACCGTCTGGCGTGAAGGCTCCAAGGAAGGGCGCCCCTACGGGGGCGCCTTTTTCGTCGGTGCTGGCGTGCAAATGGAGCGGGCACGGGCTGGCTTGGAGCTCGGCAAGACAAGGCGCCACGGGACCGGGACGAGACGGAGAAACCAAGAAGGCTGCGACCAGGGCGCGAACCAGAGGCACCTTTCACCTTTCACTCAGCGGTCGGCGTGCTGACTGGCCGCGCATACGTGATTACGGCCCGCGCTCTTGGCCGCATAAAGGGCCCTGTCCGCGGAAGCCACGAGTTCGGGTCCGCTTGCCCCGTCGTCGGGGAAAGCCGCTGCTCCGGCACTTACCGTAATGGTCGCGGCGCCGGTTACCGCAGAGGCGGCCACAGTGGCTCGAATGCGCTCCGCAACCACGACCGCGCTCCTCAGGGGCGTTTCCGGAAGGATGACCGCAAACTCGTCGCCTCCGTATCGGGCCGCTACGTCGGGCGGCCGCACATGACGGCGGATCGCTTCGGCGACCGCCTTCAACGCTTCATCTCCGGCTTGGTGCCCGTAGGTGTCGTTGAAAGCCTTGAGGTGGTCCAGATCCAGCATCAGCAGGGAGAGAGGGCGGTGGTAGCGCCGGGCTCGTTCCGCCTCTTCGTGCAGGCGCCGGTGAAACTCCCGATAGTTATACAGCCCGGTCACGGCGTCTTGCGTGGCCAGCTCTTCTAACGCCGCCCGGTCTGCGGCGAGCCGGTCCGCCATCAGGTTAAACGTCGCCCCCACCCGGTCCAGTTCATCACAGGCAAAGGGGGGTAGCCGATAGGACAGGTCTCCCGCCCCCAGGCGACGTGCTCCTTCTTCGAGCGCACCCAGGGGGCCCAGGATGGAGCTTACCAGCCAGGCGCCAAGACCCGACGCGCCGGCCAGCCCGGCCCCAAGAACGGCGAGGATGACGAGCAGTACCCTCGCGTAAAACGCGCGGGCCTCCTTCAGGTGGGCCTCGATCTCCTGATGCGCCAGTTCATGGATCTGCCCGAGATCCGTTACGGTCCGGTTCACCAGGGCGTCAAGCTGTTCCACCTGACGGGCTCCGGAGGCGTTGTTCACAGGATCGGGTAAGGCCAGGATGGCTTCGCTGACCGCGCGGATCTCGCGCCATTGCGCTTGTGCGGCCCGAACCAGGGCCAGCTCTTGCGCCAGGCCGAAGGGGCGGGTCAAAAGATCCTGGAAGGCCTCCTCCACTTCCCGGCTCAAGCGGGCAAACGCTTCCCGCTCGGAAGGCGAACCGTGGACGAGGTAGTCGCTGGCCGGCATGGATGCTTGTAAAAGGACCGTTTGGAGATGGGCCACGGGATGACTCTCCTCGGTCGCCTCTTCGACCACCTTCTCGAACGCCCGCACGACACTCCGGTGGATGGCGAGCGAGACGATCCCGAGAACCAGGGTGGGGAGAAGCATGCAGGCGGCGCCGGCCAGGAGTCGGGTCCGTATGGAGCCCTTCCGGGCCCGCTTGTTCCTCACATCAACCAGGCCTCCATGTCCGCCGCTACTGAAGGCCCTGGCGTACAGGCGTCCGTCATGGCCCGTCTTCAGCCCCGGCCGCCCCCGCGCCCGTTGTCGGCGCAGGGGGCGGGCATGTCCACCGGCGCCACTCCAGGGCGGTGTAGTCAGCCAGGACCGTGGCGACGGCGAAGGCCTCCGGGTCCAGCCGGACCGGCCTGCGCCATCCTACCGCCCACACCAGCACCCGGGGCCCGCTTGCGGGCACCGGTATGGTCAGCAGGCGCGAAAAGCCCAGCCGCGCGCTCAGGGCGTAGACCGGCTCCCAGACCGGGTCGGGCAGGTGCAGGTCGGCATGGAAACGCACCCCGAGCCGGCCGCTTTCGCGGGGCGGTCCCAACCGCCCGCGCGCGCCAGCAACCGGGTCCGGCCCGGGCACCGACGGCCACAGCACCCCGTCCAGCATCACCACCGAGACGCCGCCGCCGGCGGAGGGGGGAGCGGACGGGTGGGAGGGCTGCGCCGCGACGGATTCGCCCAGTATCAGCACCCCATCGCAGGCCAGCTGCTCGGTCAGTGCCCGACCCACGTGGCCCAGCGCTTCGCGTAGCGACCGGGCCTGGCTCAGGGCCCGGCTGAGGGCCCCCAACGCGGGCCAGACGGCCGTGCGCCTGCCCCGGACCCTTCCAGGGCGCAAGCGTCCTGCGGTCTTCGGGGCGTCCGGGACGGGCAGCCGGGCCAGCAGCGCGGCCACGTCAGGGGCAAGCGGCCGGGGCTCCGGAGCCGGACGGCCTAACAAGAAGCCCTGGGCCAGATCCACGCCCAGCGCCGCCAGGCAGCCAAGCTCCGCCTCCGTTTCGACCCCCTCCGCCACCAGCGTGAGGCCCAGCTCCCGGGCGGCCCCCACCAGCGCCCGCACCACCGCCCGGCGGTAGGGATCGGCGTCCACGCCGCCCACCAGCAGCCGGTCGAGTTTGATGCCGTCGGGCCGCAGCAGCGGCAGAAACTGCAGCCCCGCCACGCCGCTGCCCAGGTCGTCGAGCCAGAGCTGGATCCCGGCGGCCCGGAGTTGGTCGGCCTGGCGCCGGGCCTCGGCCGACTGGGAGAGGGTCAGGCGTTCGGGCACCTCCACGACCAGCCGCCCGCCCTGCCGGAGCTGCCCGTTAACCAGCAGCCGGGGCAACGGGCAGACGGGGTGCTCGGGCAAGCGAAACTGGCGCCAGCTGCCGGGATGGGCGTTGATGCACAACATAAGCCCGGGAAAGCGTGCCTCCCACACCTGGAAAGCCGCCTCCCAGATGCGGCATTCGAGAAGGCTCAAGAGGCCCTGCGCTTCGGCCTCCGCAAACAGGGCGGCAGGCGACTCCCAGACCGTGCCCTGCGGCCCGCGGGCCAGCGCCTCGTACCCGACGATGCGGCGCTGGCGCAAGCTGACCAGGGGCTGGAAGAAGGGGCGGGCCAGCTCCAGGGCCTCCCGGAACGGTACCGATGGGGCGGGGGATGCAGGCAGCGCTCTCATGCTACAACCCCCTGCTCGGCCGTAGCCGGGCCCGCCCGAGCTCCGGCTCCGCCCGAAGACCTGCGGCTTTGCGCCCCCTACTCCCGAAGGGTTTATCCTGAACAGCCCGCCGGGCTGGGCGACGATCCACCCCAAACTGTACCAGCACTGATAACCCTTACCGAGTACGATCCATATTTCGGCAGGCATTGATAAAACCCTGCACGCTTCTCTGCCACTCGAAGCCCAGGTCTTCGCCCGGAAGAGGCCCAAGCCAGCCATGCCAGTGAGCGAGGGGCACGAAGTCAGTACCAGCGGGGAGGCCGCCGCACGTGAACACCGCGACAACCGAGCCGGGTTTGGTGAAGGTCCTCTCGCCTGTGCACGAAAATCCATGAGCATCGGGCTGCCGTTTGGAGACACCTGGAATGAGCTGGCAAATGTTGCCGGCTCAGGCTGCGTCTGTCTGGTGTGGAAAGGGGATACGCCAGGGCGAATGAGCGTGGAGGTCCGGCTCGGGCTGCTCCAGCCCTCAGCATTCCCGACGGTCAACGACTGGGCGCGGGAAGTGGCCCGCATCACCCGGGCAGCGTTCAGCGCACCGGGACGGGCCGCCGCCGGGCTTCCACCGCCCGGCGGAGCCGAGGAATCTCCCGAGAATGTACTCGGGGACCTGTCAAAGGGTGCGAGCGTGTGGATAGCCCGCCTTCCCTCTGGCGAGGCCGTTGGCACCGTCCGCATCGTGCCAGCAGGTAACGGCGTCTGGGAGCTGAAACGGCTGGGCGTCGTTCCCTCATTCCGGGGTCAGGGGATCGCTCGCCGCCTGGTGGAGAGCGTCGAAGGGGAAGCAGCCCGGGCCGGAGTCCGTCGTGTGAGGCTCTACTGCGTTGTTGAACGGCTGCTCCCGCCGTATTACGCGCAGCTGGGGTACCGGATCGTGGAGCGCCGCGCCCATGCGGACAAACCGCTGACCGTCGTCACCATGGAACGCGATCCCACGGCGCCCAGGCGCGCTTACCCCTCGGCATGGGAGGCCGAACAGTCCCTCCCTTCCTCGGGAGTCTACGCCATCTGGCTGTGGCTGTCTGAACAGGCACGGCTTCCCGTGCCCCGTCCCGGCGGGTCGGTGCTCCGGCGGGGGCTGTACGCGTACGTGGGTTCGGCGCAGCGAAACCTGGCGGCACGTCTCGCCCGCCACGTCCGGGGATCCCCGACCGTTCGATGGCACGTCGATGACCTTCGCCGTCGGGCGGAGGTGGTCGGGGTGGACGTCTGGCCCGGGGCTCCTCGCGGGCAGGAGTGCCACATGGCGGCTGCCCTTGCCGGGTATGCGCAGACGCTGAATGGACAGCCAGCGAGGGCGGGCAGGGCTGAAGTAGCGTTGCCGGCGAGACCGCGAAGGTTCGGCGCGTCAGATTGCGAATGTCCCGGCCACCTGGTCTACTTCGGGCCGCACCCGGAGCAGGTGGAGCCTTTTTTGATGCCGCGCCGGCTCGAGCCGGGACTGCTGGCAGTCATGCGTCTACCGATGCAAAGAGATCGAGACGAGTCACCGGGTTGTTCGAGCAGGCGTGGCGAACCGTCTCGAGGAGGCGGGTAGAGCCGCCTGAAAAAGACGCGGGCTGCCGGTTCCGCGCGCCGGCAGCCCGCTGATTGCACCTGTGCGGGCCTGTCGGGCCCTGGTTGTGGCTCAGAACGCCAGCCGCAGGCCCAGGCTCTGCACCCGTTTGGCCTCGTTGCCGCCCCAAAACGGGTCGCCTTCGCTCCAGGGCTCGGCCAGCGCGTAGTCGAGGCGCAAGGGCCCGAGGTTGAGGGAGGCTCCCAGCGTGTGCATCTCCGGGTTGAGCCGGGTTCCCTCGGGCTGGTGCCGGGAGACTCCTCCCCTTAGCGTAAGCGGCCCGAGCGTCAGCTCCGCTCCGGCCCGCACGTGGGGCGCCACGTCCGGGCCCCACCAGCCCGCCGGAAGCGCGTAGTCCACGGCGATATTGGCAAAACCGAGCCGGAGCGCTGCCCCGTAGATGGTCTGGCGGTAAGAGGCGGGGTCCAGCGGCGTGTCCTTGCCGTCCAGGAGGGTGACCTCGCCCGCCACGCCACGCCACACCGCGCCGAGCCGCAGCGGGCCGAGGCTTACGAGCGCCCCCGCGTCGGCAATCCACCCCTTGCCCCCCTTGCCGGGGTCGCCCCCCTTGTCAACCAGGTAATTTCCCGTGACGCCCAACCCGATGAACCCGAGGGGAATCGCCAGCCCGACGCTGCCTTTGAGCCCTTCCGCTTCCCCAGTCTCGCTGGGGAGCGTCATCCGCGTGGCACCCATGCCGAAGCCGCGTGCCGCGGCCAGCGCGCTAAGGCGGGTGGAGGTGCCCTCCGCAGGCTGGGACGACAGCTCAGGCCCCGAGATACCTGCGCCCTGAAGCTCGAAACGTGGCAGAAACGCAAGGCCGCCCGGGTTGTAGAAAAGGGTGGCGCCGTCGTCAGCCAGCCCTACGAACGCTCCTCCCATGCCTGCGACCCTGGCGCTGGTCCGGAGCTCCACCCCCTCTGCGAACAGCGAGTCGGGTACGGCCGCCTCGACAGCGCCGGCCCCCGCGACCAGCAGCAGCGATACCACCCCGAGCACAGGCCCAATCCACGAGCCACCTACCCTCTGCACCCGTCCCCCACCTTTCCCAGGTGTCCCCCGCGCCGCACCTGGCTCGCTGGGCGGCGCAGCAGTTTCTGGCAATGCCGGTTTCCGCTCCCGCGGCACACCGCGGCCTGCCTTCTGCGAAAAGCGTGTTCAATCCTGCCGGAAACTGTCAGAAAGCTGGCCGGAACCCGTTGGGAGCCCGGGTAACGAATGGCGTAGCCGCCTCGCGGAGCGGGCAGGCCCGCTGCGCTCAGCGGGCCGAGGCCGCAAGCCCCAGCAGAGCAGCGGTCAGCGTGGGGGGCATCATGATCAATCCCATTCTGAGGTAGTGCCAGCCGCTCACGTTGACGCCCCTCTGCCGGACAAGCGTCAGTGTGAGAATGGTGGCCAGCGAGCCGACCACCGTCAGGGTCGGGCCGATGTTGACCCCCAGGAGCAGCGCGTACGGAGCAAGTCGCCCCCATGGGGACGGCGCCGTGGCCTCGGCCGGGGGAAGGTTCGCCATGGCGAGAAGTGTCATGGGGATGTTGTTGACCACGTTCGAGCCCACCGCACTCGTTGCGGCAAGAGCTGCCAGGTCGCCAAATCCCTCAAGAGCAGGCGCCGGCGGTCTTTCGCCCGGTGCACCCGGCTCGATGGCGGGCAACGCTGCCGCGCGGGGCGACAACGCCGCGGCCATCAACTGTCCCCCGACGCCCGTCGCCTGCACCCCCTGAATCACGATGAACAGGCCCACCACGAAGGGAATAACCGCCCACGCAACGGCGCGGCGGAAAAACTGCGGCCGCACCTCCCGGCGAACCAGCGCCATCCCCGCCATGGCGGTACCCCCGGCGAGCGCGACCGGCCAAAGGGGTGCCTGCAGCCACCCCGCCACGCCGAACCCGAGGATTGTCGCCGCGCTGATCAGCACGCTCCAGCGCAGGAACGGCGAGCGGCTCAGAGCGCGCACCTGGAGTTGGAGGCCCTGTACGTCGAGCCGGCCGGCCAGCTGGCGGTGGAAGACAGCGTACAGCAGGGCGAGGTTCGCACCCGCCGAGAGCAGCGCCGGCAGAGACATGATCCGGGCGAACTCCCAGAACTGCAGGCCGTATTGCGCCTGAACGAGGAGGTTGGTGAGGTTGCTCACGGGTAGCAGCAGTGACGTGACGTTGGCGACGTAGACGCTCAGGTACACGAACGGAAGCGGGTTGGCCCCCGCCTGCTGGACAATCCGGAGCACTACCGGTGCGAGCACCACGGCGGTTGTGTCGAGCGAGAAGAACGTCGTGACCAGCGCCCCGAGCAGGTACGAGGCCACGAACAGCCGCCTGGGGCTGGCGCCGGCCAGGCGGGCCGCCTTCAGGGCGGCCCAGGTGAAGACCCCGGCGCGCTCGGCGACGGCGGCCACCATCAGCACCCCGACCAGGAACAAAAGCACCGGGGCCGTCTGCTCCAGCACCGCCAGCACGCCGTCCGCCCGGACCGCCCCGGTGGCCAGCATGAGAGCCGCCCCGGCCCCGCCGAACCACGCCTCGTGCCACCCGAAGGGCCGGAACAAAATGCCGGCCACCGTCAGCACGAAGATGAGCCCCGCGATGAGAGAGGTCGCCCCAACTGCCACGCCGGCCACCTTCACCTGTATCGGCGTCGATTCCCGGCAAGAAAGACACGGGCTCCCGCACGAAACGCCCTCAATGCTAGCGACCGGCCCATCCGGATGCAACGGCCCAGACGAGTAGCGGATGCAACGGGAATGTGATGCGAAGCCGATTACCTGGCTTGCAACCGCTTAAAAAAAGCGCTGGCGCGCTCCCGGCCGGCCGGTTGATGTGGGGCGTGCGGGCGCGACAAGAGGGGCACGTTACAAGGCAGGAGAACTTCCCGGGGCGTGGCAACCGCCGCCGCACCCCGCCGGACTCAGGACGCGGCGGCGGTCCCCGAGAGCTCCGCTCCGCTATGGCGGGCTGCCTCGACGGGCCGCCCGGCCCGAGCGGACCAGAGTTCGCCGGGAAGCCGGGGCGCGTGGAGGGCGCCCCGGCCTGGCCGCGACCGTGCTGCCAGGGGATCGCGGCCCTACCGTCGAATCGGGTGGTTGCCACGCCACCGATTGACCCCGTGCCCCGGCCCACAGCCGGTGCCGCTGCGGGAGGGCGGCACGTTTGAGTATTATTGTGATACTGATCGGTATTGAAGGCAACCCGCGTTTCCCGCTGCCCGAGCCTGTCTGTGCTTTCCAGCCGGGCGGCTTGCGGCCTGTCCTCTGGAAATCGCGTGCAGGCGCCCGCTGGCAAATCGACACGTTGTCCGGCTCCGCCCGTAAGGCTCCAGCTCTCCCTGAAAAGGACTGCGTCGCATGAAGCCTCAGCCCGGCGGGGAGCGGTTGCGCGAACTCTTCGGCCGGCGGGTGCGGGAGCTCCGAACGCGTCGCCGCCTCACGCAGCAGCAGCTCGGGGAGATGGCACACATGCATCCGGCCTACATCGGAGGCGTCGAGCGGGGCGAGCGCAACATCACCCTCGACGGGGTCGAGCGCCTGGCCCATGCCCTGGGCGTTTCTCCCGCCGAACTCGTAGCCCGGCCCTCCGGCGTCGAGCCCCAGGCCCTCGAAACGCGCTTTCGGGATCTGGCCCTTCAGGCCCGCGATCCTGCCGACGTGGCCCTGGCCCTTGACGTGGCCTCCTTCCTCCTGGAGCGCCTCGGCGAACGCCGCCGCCCGCGCTGGGCAGCCGCGGAGAGGCCGGACGGGTGACACGGGAACCCAGGTGCACACGGTGCCGGCCGTCGGCGGTATCGCGGTTGGTTCGGCTGCCCTTCCGCTGGCGCGGGCCGGGCCCCGCACCGAGCAGCGGGCGGCTTCGGCGAGGAGGAAAACCTCCCCAGGGAGAATGGTCCTCACTGCAGGCGGAAAGGAGACTCCTCGCATGCACAGCCGGCCGCTCGTCCTGGCCCACCGCGGCGCTTCGGATCAGGCCCCCGAGAACACGCTTGCCGCCTTCAGGCGGGCCCTGGAGGCGGGTGCGGACGGCGTCGAGTTGGACGTGCACCTGAGCCGGGACGGCGAGATTGTGGTGATCCATGACGAACAGGTGGACCGCACGACCGACGGTTCGGGCCCGGTCAAAAACCTGACCCTCGCGCAACTCAAGGCGCTCGACGCCGGGTCGTGGTTCGACTCCCGGTTCCGGGGCGAACGCATCCCGACCCTCGCCGAGGTGCTGGAGGCGATCGGTCCGGCCTGCCGCCTGATCAACGTCGAACTCAAGAGCGGCCGCGTCCTCTACCCGGACCTCGAGCGCAAGGTGGTCGAGACGCTGCGTCGCTTCGGGGTGCTGGAAAAGTGCGTCATCTCGTCGTTCAATCACTATTCATTGCGCTTGCTCAAACACGTCGAGCCCGCGGCCCGCACAGGGGTTCTGTACGTCGAGGGCCTGGTTGACCCGTGGGTGTACGCGCGCCAGGTGCCGGCCGATGCGATTCACCCGCCGTTTTACGCTCTGCTGCCCGAGGTGGTCAAGGGCGCCCATGCGGCGGGCTTCGCCGTCCACACGTGGACGGTGGATGCGCCCGACCAGATGCGCCGCGCCCTTTCGTGGGGTGTGGATGCCATCATCACCAACCGCCCGGGGGTGCTGCGGGGGATCATCGAGGAGGCCACCGCGTAGAAGTAGAAAAGGAGGGCCCCCTGCCGCGCAAGGGGCGCGTTTTGAAAGAAGGACGGCGAAATGAAGCTCAACTACGGCAGGACCTTCATCCTCGGCCTCGGCTTCTTGTCCATCACCCTCACCTGGTCGGTCTACAACTCGTACGTGCCCATCTTCCTGGGGGACCTGTTGAAGGACGTAGCTTACCGCACCACCCTCATCGGCGCCATCATGACGCTCGACAACATCGCGGCGGTGACGCTGCAGCCGTACTTCGGCGCTTTGAGCGACCGCACCTGGACGCGGGCCGGGCGGCGCATGCCGTTCCTGGTGGCGGGCATGCCGGTGGCGGCCGTCTTCTTCGGGCTGATTCCCGTGGCGCGGTTCTCGCTTCCGCTCATGATGATGGTGATTGTGGTCATGAACCTGTCCATGACGGCGTTCCGGGCGCCCACCGTGGCGCTGATGCCCGACATCACGCCGTCCCCGCTTCGAAGCAAGGCCAACGGGGTCATCAACTTCATGGGCGGCCTGGGAGCGCTTCTGGCGTTTTTCGCCTTCTCCCGCCTCTACAAAGCCGATCCGGCGCTGCCCTTTGCGGCCACGTCGGCCGTGCTGGCGGCGGTGCTGGTGGCGCTTTACTTCTTCATCAAGGAGCCGGCCAGGCCCGAAGTCGAAAAACGAGAAAGCGTCGGCGTCATCCAGGCCCTGCGGGAGGTCTGGGCCGACCCCGACCGGAGCACGTGGCGGCTGCTGTTGGCCATCTTCGCGTGGTTCATCGGGTGGAGCGGGGTGGAGGCGCTCTTCACGCTGTACGGTGTGGAGGTGTGGGGCATGCAGGCGGCGGACGCCTCGTTCATGCTGGGCTTCTTCTCGCTTTCGTTCCTGGTTTTCGCCATTCCCAGCGGCTTTCTCGCCACGGCCATCGGGCGGCGCCGCACCATCCTGGCGGGGCTGGTGGGGCTGGGCCTGATGCTGCTGCTCATGGCAGGTTCGTCGCCGGGTGCCGTACTCACCGTGGAGCTTCTGATGGC
>JBFMCJ010000086.1 GCA_040754675.1 Bacillota bacterium | reverse complement strand
GACGCCGTGCTCGAGGCAAGAGAAGGCCAGGAGGGCCCGGCGGCAGGCGAGAACGCCGCGGAGAACGGGGCTCTCGAGAGTCCGGGCGAGGCCGGGCAGGAGCCGGCGAGGGCGTACGGTGCGGACGTTGAGGCCGACACCGGCGACGGCAAGATCTCCGCGGACGAACAGACGGAGGACATGGAGCGGGGCGCCGCCTACTAGGAGCAGGTGGTGAGGCGGTGGCCCTTGCAGTGCTTCCAGAGATCCGGTGCGGCAGCCCCAGAAGCTGCCGCACCGCTATCATGAGGCCAGTGTGCACCGGCCGGAACGGGAAGGCAGGCGTGGTCTTCAGTGGCTGAGATCACGGTGGAACAGATTCGGGCCCTGCGCGAGCGCACCGGGGCCGGCATGATGGACGTGAAGCGGGCGCTGGAGCAGGCGGCAGGCAATGAAGAGGAGGCCATCCGCATCCTGCGCGAAAAGGGCCTCGCCCAGGCTGCCAGGCGGGCCACGCGCAAGGCGATGGAAGGCCTCATCGAGGCGTACGTCGACCCTGCATCCGAGAGGGCAGCTCTCGTTGAACTCAACTGCGAGACGGACTTCGTGGCCCGCACCGACACCTTCCGGGAACTGGCGCAGGCCATGGCGCGCCACGCAGCCCGCGTGGGGGAGGATCGGGCCGCCGAGGGCCCTGTCGCCCACCAGGATCCCCGGGCCGAAGCATCCGTACCGCAGGTCGAGGAGTTGCTGGCAAAGCCGGCCGGCAATGACGGAAACCCCGCCCGGGAGCTGATCGCCGAGGCCTCCGCGCGCCTGGGCGAACACATCCGGCTGCGCCGGTATGCGACGTTCAGCGTGAAGGGCGTGGCGGCGAGCTACGTCCACGGGGACGGCCGCATCGGCGTTCTCCTCGAGGTGCAGGTCAGCCCGAACGAGGCCGCTATGAAGGAACAGGTGCGGCAGCTCATCCGGGACCTCGCCATGCAGGTGGCGGCGTTCCGGGCCGAGTACGTGGAGCGCACGCAGGTGCCCGAGGCGGTGAAGGAGAGGGAACGGGAGATTTACCGCACCCAGGCCCTCAACGAAGGGAAGCCCGAGCGGGTCGTGGACCGCATCGTGGAAGGCCGGCTCGAGAAGTTCTATCAAGAGGTGTGCCTGCTGGAGCAGCCGTTCATGCGGGACCCCAGCATCCCGGTGCGCAAGCAGGTCCAGCAGGTGCTCCAGCCGCTGGGCGCCGAGCTTGTGGTGCGCCGCTTCGCCCGGTTCGAGCGGGCCGAGCAGCTGTCCACGGACGGGGAAGGAGCGTAAGCCGGAGGCAAGGAAGAGGCCGGGACCAGGCAGAACTCCTGTCCGGGGTGGGTCTAACAGAGAATGGCCATGGGGACCCCATACCAGCGTGTCGTGTTGAAGCTCAGCGGGGAATCGCTGGCCGGAAACCACGAGTTCGGCATAGACCTCGTCGTGGTGGAGGAGCTGGCCGCCGCCATCCGGACGCTGAACCAGGCGGGCATCCAGGTGGCCGTGGTGGTGGGCGGGGGCAACATGTGGCGGGGTGCCGTGGCGGCGAGCCGGGGGATGGATCGCAGCACGGCGGACTACATGGGCATGCTGGCCACCACGATCAACGCCCTGGCGCTGCAGGAGGTACTGGAGCGGCTGGGCGTGGCGACGCGGGTCCAGTCGGCCATCGAGATGCGCCAGGTGGCTGAGCCGTACATCCGGCGGCGTGCCATCCGGCACCTGGAGAAAGGCCGGGTCGTCATCTTCGCCGCCGGCACCGGCAACCCGTTCTTCTCCACCGATACGGCGGCGGCGCTGCGGGCGGCCGAGATCGAGGCGGACGTGATCCTGATGGGCAAGCGCGGGGTCGACGGCGTGTACACCGCCGACCCGAAGAAGGACCCACAGGCCCGTCGGCTCGACCAGCTGACCCACTTCGAGGTGCTGCAGCGGGGGCTGGCGGTGATGGATCCCACGGCCACGTCCCTTTGCATGGAGAACCGGATCCCCATCATTGTCTTTGATGTCGGTAACCCGGAGAACATCGTCAGGGCAGCCATGGGCGAACGAGTGGGCACCACTGTCGGCGGGGGTGACTCGGGTGGCCGCTCTTAAAGAGGGTGACGTCAAAGGACTGCTTGCGCAAGCCACCGAGCGGATGAAGGCCGCGGTTCAGACCGCTCGTCGCGATCTGGCCGCGATCCGGACGGGGAGGGCGTCGCCGGCGCTTCTGGATCGGGTGGTCGTGGATTACCATGGCACCAGCGTACCCCTCAACCAGGTGGCCTCGATCTCGACACCGGAGCCTCGCCTGCTGGTTGTGCAGCCCTGGGACCGGTTCCTGCTCAAAGAGGTGGAGAAGGCCATCCTCAAGTCAGACCTGGGTGTGACGCCCACCAACGACGGCACCGTGGTGCGGCTCGTCCTCCCCCAGCTGACCGAGGAGCGGCGCCGGGAGCTGGTCAAGGTGGTGCGCAAGGAGGCGGAGGAGAAGCGGGTGGTGATCCGCACCATCCGGCGCGAGGTCAACGACGAGATCAAGAAGTGGGAGAAGAAGAAGGCCATTCCCGAAGACGAGTCCCGCCGGGCGCAGCAGCAGGTGCAGCAGCTCACCGACCGGTACATCCAGGAGATCGACCAGCTCCTGGAGGCCAAAGAAAAGGAGATCATGGAGGTTTAACCGGTTGGATCAAACCAGGGTGCCGGGGGGCGACGAGCCCCCCGAAGGCCGCGCGCCCGCCGGGGACGTGGTCGGGCTTGAGCTGAGTACCGCGCTGCAACGGCTCGGGCGGCACCGTTTCACACTGCGCTTTACCGCGCCGCCGCGGCCCCGGGGCGAAAAGGGGGCCGTACGCGTCATTGCCCGGCGTGCGTCGCCCGGCGAGATCGAGCTGATTTGCGCCCGGGAGTACTGGGAGCGCGGCCCCGGTGGAAACGGCGGGGAAGTGCACGGATGAGCGATGCCCGCGCCTCCGGCTCGTCTGGCGTACGGCCGCAGCGCGTCTTTTCGCGGCTCGCGGACCGTGTCTGGATGAAGCTGGCAGAGACGTCGTGGCCGTGGATCAACATGCGCAGCGAAGAACAGCGCCTCCTCATGGAGCTGGACCCCGCCCGGATCCCCCGGCACATCGCCATCATCATGGACGGTAACGGCCGGTGGGCACTGCGCAGGGGCCTTCGGCGCACGGCCGGGCACCGCGCGGGCGTCAAGAGCCTCAAGGAGGCCGTGAAGACGTGCGCGAAGCTCGGGGTGGAAGTCCTCACCGTCTACGCCTTCTCCACTGAGAACTGGCAGCGGCCCGAAGCCGAAGTGCGCACGCTCATGGAGCTGCTCGTCGAGGTTCTCCACAACGAAATCGAGGAACTGCACGAGGCCGGCATCCAGGTGCGGGCCATCGGCCGCCTGGAGGGGATGCCGCCCGACGTCGTGCGCCAGGTAAGGGCGGGCGAGGAGCGGACGCGCTTCAACCGCCACATGATCCTCAACGTCGCCCTCAACTACGGGGGCCGGGCCGAGATCGTCGATGCAGCCCGCCGGATCGCCGAAGAGGTAGCGGCGGGGAGGCTCAAGCCCGATGAGATCACCGAAGAAGAGTTCTCGGCGCGGCTGTACACGTCCGGCCTGCCGGATCCCGACCTGCTGATCCGTACCGGCGGCGAGTTCCGCGTGAGCAACTTCCTGCTCTGGCAGCTTGCGTACTCCGAGCTTTGGATGACCCCGGTCTTCTGGCCCGACTTCCGCCGGGTACACCTGCTGCAAGCCATCGTGGACTATCAGCGGCGGCACCGCCGGTTCGGAAAGGTCTAGGAGCCGGTGCTGCAGCTTCGCGTGGTGACCGCCGTGCTGGGTGCCCCTGTCATGCTGGGGGCGCTTTACGCGGGCGGGGCCTGGTGGGCGCTGGTGCTGGCGGGTATCGCGGTCTGGGGCGCCCTGGAGATCGGCGACCTCTTCGTGGCCAAAGGCGCCGGCCAGCCACAGCGAGACGTGCTGGTGGTCGGAGGGCTTTTGGGGTTTGCCATGGGCCCGGCCATGCAGGCTCTGGCGGGCACGCGGTGGACGGCCATCCTCGCGCTCTTGCTGCCGTTCGTGGCGCTGGCCTACGCGTCCTTGCGCGCATGGCTGCGGGGGGCAAGCGTGCTGCTGGAGGCGTCGGCTGCGGCGTTCGCGTTCTCCTACGTCGGGGTCTTGATGGGCTTCTGGTGGCTTTTGCGCACCCATCCCGGGTTCGGCTGGCCGCACACGCTGGTCGTGCTTCTCGGAACCTGGTCCACCGACATCGGGGCGTTCGCCGTGGGGCGGGGATTGGGGCGACACCGGCTGCTGCCGCGCGTCTCCCCCCGCAAGACCGTGGAGGGCGCCATCGGGGGCCTCGTGGGCGGGATTGCCACAGTGACCGTCGTCGGTTCGGCCGCCTTCGGCATGCCGCTCTGGTGGGCCCTGGGCCTGGGGCTCGTGACGGCGCTGGCGGCGGAAGCGGGGGACCTCGCCGAATCGGCGATGAAGCGCGACGCCAACGTGAAGGATTCGGGGTGGCTATTGCCCGGCCACGGGGGTATCCTGGACCGTATGGACAGCGTCCTGACCACGGGGCTGGCGGCTTACCTGTTTATACTGCTGGTGTCCAAGCCCTGAGGGGCGGGCCGGCCGGCGGGGAGTAAACGGCGATGCTCAACTTGACCGGAATCGCAGCGTTCCTGGTGGTCTTTGGCACCATCGTCCTGATCCATGAGCTCGGTCATTTCATGGTGGCACGCTGGTCGGGCGTGATGGTGCGAGAGTTCTCCATCGGCTTCGGCCCCGTCGTGGCCCGCATCCGCCGGGGGTTGACTTCCTATTCGTTCCGCCTCCTGCCGCTGGGGGGGTTCGTGCGCCTCGAAGGCATGGAGAACCTGGGCGAGGGAAGCGATCCCGGCGAGGATCACCTGCCCCGTGACGACCCGCGCCGGTTCCAGAACCGGCCGCTGTGGCAGCGGATGGCCACCATCGGCGCGGGGCCCGCAATGAACTTCCTGCTGGCCGGGGTGCTGTTCGCTGTGTTGTTCGTGCCGCCGGTGGTACAGGAGCTCGATCCCCAGGGCCCGGCGGCGGCTGCAGGCGTCCAGCCGGGAGACCGCTTGGTGCGGGTCCAGGACGTGAACACACCGACGGCCACCCGGGTGTTGCGAACGGTGCTGGGCACGGAGCCGGGTGACGTCGTCGAGGTGTGGGTGAGCCGGCAAGGCCAGAGCCTGCGTTTTGAAATCCGCACAGACCCGGACCGCCCCAGCGGCTACCTCGGCATCCGGATGGGAGGGCCCCGGCGGCCGCTTGAGGCCCTTTACGGCGGATTCGTGGAAATGATAGACTCTACAGGCGAAATCATCCGGGTCGTCGGCCGCATGATCCTGGGCCGCGAGGCCCTCAACGTAGCCGGCCCGATCGGAATCTACTCCATGGTCGAGGAGGCCGCCAGCCGCGGGCCGTTCAGCGTCATCGGGCTGGCGGCGGTGCTCAACGTCAACCTGGGGCTCATCAACTTGCTGCCACTGCCGGTGCTGGACGGCGGGTGGCTTTTGTTCATGGTTCTGGAGTGGGTCCGCCGGCGGCCGCTGGAGCCGCAGTTCCAATCGCTCGCGCAGGTTCTGGGCTTCATGCTGCTGCTGGCTTTGATGCTCCTGGCCACCTATCTCGATCTGCGGCGGCTCGGGTAACGAAAGGCGCGACACGGGAGGAGAGAAAGAGTCGGGATGCGCATGTCAGCGCTGCTTGCGCCCACGCTCCGGGAGCAGCCCGCCGAGGCGGAGAGCGCCAGCCACCAGTTGATGCTGCGGGCCGGCCTGATCCGCAAGGTCTCGGCGGGGATCTACACCTACCTGCCCCTGGCCTTCCGGGTCATCCGCAAGATCTCGGAGATCGTCCGGGAGGAGATGGACCGGGCGGGGGGCCAGGAGTTGCAGCTTCCCATCGTCCAGCCGGCGGAGCTCTGGACGGCCACGGGGCGATGGTACGAGTACGGCCCGGAGATGTTCCGGCTCGAGGACCGGAACGGCCGGGAGTTTTGCCTGGGCCCGACCCACGAGGAGATCATCACCGCTCTCGTCAAGGCCGAGGTGCGGTCCTACCGCCAGCTGCCGTTGCTTCTGTACCAGATTCAAAACAAGTACCGCGACGAGCTGCGGCCCCGGTTCGGGGTGATCCGCGGCCGGGAGTTCATCATGAAGGACCTTTACTCGTTTGACCGTGACGAGGCCGGGCTGGAGATCAGCTACCGCAAGATGTACGAGGCATACTCCCGGGTCTTCCAGCGGTGCGGCCTCAAGACGAGGGCAGTGGAGGCGGACCCCGGCGCGATCGGGGGCGACGTGACCCACGAGTTCATGGTGCTCTCTCCCATCGGTGAAGCCCAGGTGGTGTACTGCACGCGGTGCGATTATGCGGCCAACGTCGAGCGGGCGCCCGCACCTGAGCCGGATCAGAAGCGGGCACCACACGGGCAGCTACCGCCTCCTGAGAAGATCTCCACTCCTGACGTGCGAACCATCGAGGACCTGACAGCCTTTGTGGGCCAGCCGGCAGAGCGGGTGCTCAAGACCCTCATCTACCAGGTGGATGGGCGCCCCGTTGCCGCCGTCGTCAGGGGTGACCACCGCCTCAACGAGGTGAAGCTCGCCCGCGCGCTGGGGGCATCCCGCGCCGAGCCGGCGTCCGAGGAGATCATCGAGAGGGTGGCGGGTGCGCCGGCCGGGTTCGTAGGCCCCGTGGGCTTGCGGGGCGTGGAGATCGTGGCAGATCCCTGGGCCATGGCATTGGATGAGGCGGTGGCCGGGGCCAACGAGCGCGATGCCCACCTGATCCACGTGGTCCCGGGCCGCGACTTCACCCCGGCGAAAGTGGCGGACATCCGCCTGGTGGACGCAGGCGACCCCTGCCCGCGCTGCCGTGGAACCCTCGAGCGCTCGGCCGGCATCGAGGTGGGCCAGATCTTCAAGCTGCACACCAAGTACAGCGATGCCCTGGGGGCCACGTTCCTGGACGAGGACGGCAAGGAGAAGGCGGTCGTGATGGGCTGCTACGGTATCGGGGTGACCCGCACCATGGCCGCCGTCATTGAGCAGCATCATGACGACCTGGGCATCATCTGGCCCGCCACCGTGGCGCCGTACCATGCCATGGTGGTGCCCGTAAACAGCCGGGAGACGGATCAGATGGAGGCGGCCGGGCGCATCTACGCGGAGCTTGCGTCGCTGGGCGTGGAGGCGGTGCTGGACGACCGGGACGAGCGGCCCGGGGTAAAGTTCTACGACGCCGACCTGATGGGCTTCCCCTACCGCGTGACGGTAGGCACCCGCCTTGCCCGGTCGGGTGAGGTGGAGATCCGCCGGCGGGCCGACGGGCAGGATGTGGCGGTGCCGGCCGGTGAAGCCGCATCTCGGGTCGCGAGGTGGCTGAAGGAGGACATCGAAGCGCTTCAGCCCCGGTAAGATCAGGCCGCGGCCGTTGCGTGGCAGCATCGGCCGGTGCTATAATGGGTGTCGGCAACACGAACGGCGTTTCGTCGGGCGAAAGAGTGGGTTTTCCCCACTCTTTCGTTTCTGTTGGGGGTCGAACCGGAGATGCGCCCGAAGGCGGTCGAAGAGATGGTGATGGCCGAGGCGGAGGCGGTGGCGCAGCCGCTCGGCATCGAAGTGGTGGAGGTCGAGTACCAGACGAGCCCGCAGGGCAGGGTTGTGCGGGTGTTCATCGACAAGCCGGGGGGCGTCAGCGTGGAGGATTGCCGGGCGGTGAGCGAGCCGCTCTCCGGAGCGCTCGACCGGCTCGACCCCATACCCGGCCCGTACCGGCTCGAGGTATCGTCGCCGGGAATCGAGCGGCCGCTGCGCAAGCCGGAGGATTTCCGGCGGTTTGCAGGGCGGGACGTGGACATTCACATGTTTGGGCCCGTTCAGGGGCGCCGGCACTGGACCGGCACCCTCCTGGGCATGGAGCACGGGCAGGTGCGGCTTCAACTGGAGGATGGTTCGACGGTTGAACTGCCTCACGAGGGGATCAGCAGGGCCAGGCTGCGCGTTCGCTGGCAGGGGGCATTTGAGCAATGAATCTTGAGTTGATGGGCGCACTCAACGAACTCGAAAAGGAGCGGGGCATCTCCCGGGAGGTCCTCCTGAAGGCCATCGAGGATGCCATCGAGTCTGCCTTTCGAAAGTCCTCGCAGCCTCACCAGAACCTGCGCGTCGACGTGGACGACAAGAGCGGGAGGGTCCGGGTTTTCGCCCGTAAGGCGGTGGTGGAAAAGGTCGAGGATCCCGCCAACGAGATCTCCCTGGAGGAAGCGCAGCGCATCAACCCGCGCTTTGAGGTCGACGACGTGGTGGAGGTCGAACTGACCCTGCCGGACCTGGGGCGCATCGCCGCGCAGACCGCCAAGCAGGTCGTGGTGCAGCGCATCCGGGAGGCCGAGCGCAGCCGGATCTACGAGGAGTACCACACCCGCGAAGGCGACATCCTCACGGGGATCGTGCGGCGCATGGAACACCGCAACGTGTACGTGGACCTGGGCCGCGCCGAGGCGGTGCTGCCGCCGTCGGAGCAGGTTGCAACCGAACGCTACGGGCCCGGTATGCGGATGAAGTTCTACCTGCTCGAGGTGAGCAAGACCGCCAAGGGGCCGCAGCTGGTACTCTCGCGCAGCCATCCCGGGCTGCTCAAGAGGCTGTTCGAGCTGGAGGTCCCCGAGATCCACGACGGCATCGTGGAGATTCGGGCCCATGCCCGGGAGCCGGGGCACCGGTCCAAGATCGCCGTCTGGTCCACGGATCGCAACGTGGATCCGGTCGGGGCATGCGTGGGACCCCGGGGCGCACGCGTTCAGCAGGTGGTGAAAGAGCTCCGCCAGGAGAAGGTGGACGTCATCGCCTGGGATCCCGACTCGGAGGTGTTCATCGCCAACGCGCTGCAGCCGGCCCGGGTGCTGAAGGTTTACCTCGACCCCACCGACCATTCGGCGAGGGTTATCGTGCCGGAGAAGGAGCTTTCGCTTGCCATCGGCAAGGAAGGACAAAACGCCCGCCTTGCCGCGAAGCTGACCGGGTGGCGCATCGACATCAAGAGCGAGGCGCAGTGGGCCGAGGTTCAGCGGGAGTTTGAAGAGAAGCGGCGGCAGTGGCTGGACAAGCAGCTCGGCGTGCCGGCCGTCGAGGCTAGCGAGCCTGCCAGGCAGGAGGCGCCTGAATCCAAAGAGGGGCAACCGGCCAGGGAGGCGGTTCGGGCGGAGCGGCGGGAAGCCGTCCAGGAGGTACCGGCCGAGGCGACACCTGAGCCGGCGCCGCCCGCCCGGCTCGAAGCGCCCGTTGAGGAGGAGATGGCCGGCGTCGAGCCGGTTGAGGAGATGCCCGAGAAGGCCTGGGCGCCTCCTGAGGAAGAGGAAGAGCGGGCCAAGAAGGGCAAGGGCGTGGGTAAGGTTCGCCGGCTGAAGGGGGCATGGCGCTTCGAGCGGCGCCATCTCGAGGATGAGCTGGAGGAGGCCGAAGCCCTTCCCAGCCTCTTCGAGGGCGAGAAGGCCGAGGAGGAAAAGCCCGCCGGGGAGCCCGAAGAGGCGGCTCAACGGGAGGGGCCCGCCCCTGCATCGCCCGGCGGGACGCTGTCGGTGCCGCTGTTCGCCGTGGCGAAGCGGCTTGAAACCGCTCAGCAGCCACAGAAGGCCGAACCGGCCAGGCCGGCAAAGCAGGCCGAGCAGCCACAGGCCCGGGAAGAGGTGCGCCCGAAGGCTCCGCCGCAGGCCCAGCCGGGGCAGGCTGCCGGGCGCCCCGCCCCTGGCGTGGCGCGCAAGGGCGAGCAGCCTCAGAAGAAAGAGGCTGCACCGGGGACGCGGGTCCGGCAGCACCAGCAGCCCAAAGCTCGCGATAGCGCAGCCGCGACGGGCGGCCCCGACACGAGCGAAGGCGACTCCAGAAAGCCGAAGAAGGTGCTGAAGAGCCTCGCCGATCTGTCGCCGGAAGACTTCGGTTTCGCCCGTCGCGAGGGGAAGCGGAAGGGGCGGTAGGCGCTCGTGCCCTCCAGGCAGGCGAAGCCGCGAAAGGTTCCGATGCGGACTTGCGTCGGCTGCCGGCAGGTCCGGCCCAAGCGCGAACTGATACGGGTCGTGCGGGCACCGGATGGATCGGTGAGTGTTGACTCTACGGGCAAGCGCTCGGGACGCGGCGCATACGTCTGCCCCCGAACGGCCTGCCTTGAGGCGGCCCGCAAGGGGCGCCAGCTCGAGCGGGCACTGGAGCGGCCTGTGGACGAGGCGCTGTTTGAACAACTCACCCGGCAACTGGCGGCGATCGAGGTGGAGGGAGAGGGGCGGGCGTAGCGAGATGGCCCGGCCCTCGGACTGGCTCGGGCTTGCCCGCCGGTCGGGGAGGGCCGCGATCGGGCGCCAGGCGTGCCGTCAGGCACTCCACGGCGGGCGGGCCGTGCTGGTCGTGACGGCGCAGGACGGGTCGCCGGGTGCCCGGCGATACTGGCAAGGGGCCGCCCGGCGGGCCGGGATCCGTATAGTCACGTGGGGCACCAGACAGGAACTGGGGCAGGCCCTGGGAATGGGCGCTGTGACGGTCGTGGCGATTTGCGACCGGGATCTGGCTTCCAATTTTCTGGCAGCGGTGAGCGGGTGCACGATGCGCGCGGTCGCCGGCCGTTCAGGAGTGATGGGTATTGAAGAAGATTCGAGTTTATCAACTGGCGAAGGAGCTGAACGTCGACGCCAGGCTTCTCCTGACTTTCCTGCAGAGCCGGGGCAGCGCCGCATCGTCGACCCTGAGCATGGTTGAGCTGGAGGAAGAGGAGGTCGCACGGCAGCACTTCGGCAAGGGGAGCACGCTGGTGCCGGGAGGTGCGCGGCTGGTCGGGCGCGTGCAGAGGGAAAAGCCACAGCCGCCACAAGCCGCCCCGCCTGTGGCGGCTCCTGCCCAGGCCGGGGCGCAGCCGGCGGCTGCCGCACCGGCCCGCCCC
>JBFMCJ010000085.1 GCA_040754675.1 Bacillota bacterium | reverse complement strand
TGGGAAGCCGGGTCATCGCCCGGGAGACCCTGCGGGCGCTTCGGAAGGACGTGCTGGCCAAGTGCTACGGCGGGGACGTCACCCGCAAGCGAAAGCTCCTCGAGCGGCAAAAAGAGGGCAAGAAGCGCATGAAGCAGCTTGGCGTGGTGGAGGTGCCGCAGGAAGCGTTCATGGCGGTGCTTCGCATTGACTGACGGGCTGCAAGCGGCGCTGGTGGAAGCGATCCGGGAGGCACCGGCCTGGCCCTTCGGGCTTTACGTTCACATCCCTTACTGCCCTTACAGGTGTCCTTACTGCGACTTCAACGCCTACAGACTCTCGAGCCGTGCGGATTCGGACGCGGTGGTGGAGGCCATCCTCCGAGAGGCCGAGGCGTGGGCGGCCCTGGCCTCCCGGGCGCGGGGGCGTTTTCGCACCCTCTTCTTGGGCGGCGGCACCCCCACCGTGCTCACCGCCGAACAGATCGGCCGCCTGCTCCCGGGCCTGCGGCAGCGGCTGCCATGCGAAGGCGTGGTCGAGGTCACGGTGGAGGCCAATCCCGGGACGCTGACGCCGGCCAAAGTGGAGGTGCTGCTTGCCGAGGGAGTGAACCGCGTCAGCCTGGGCGTTCAGAGCCTTGATGCCGGGGAACTGCAGCGGCTCGGGCGGCTCCAGACGCCGGACCAGGTGCGCCGCAGCGTTCGCCTGCTGCGCCAGGCCGGGGTCGCGAACCTGAACGTCGACCTGATCTTCGCCATCCCCGGCCAGACGCCTGAAAGCTTGCGCCGAACGCTCGAGTGCGCCCTGGACGAGTTTGATCCCGAGCACGTGTCGGCCTACTGCCTGACGGTTGAGGAGGGTACACCCTTCCACGAACTGCATGAGCAGGGGCGCCTCGTGCTGCCGGACGTGGACGCCCAGGCCGAGATGTACCGCACGGTGGTGGACCACCTGGCACGGGCGGGTCTGATGCGGTACGAGGTTTCCAACTTCGCCCGGAAAGGCTGCGAGTCGGAGCACAACCTCAACTACTGGCGGCACGGTGACTACCTGGGGCTCGGTCCGGGCGCCCACTCGTTCTGGGAGAAGTTCCGCTTCGCCACGGTCGCCTCGCCGCCGGCCTACGCCGGGGCTGCTGAGCGCTTCTCCGCCGGAGCTGGCGCGAGCTTTGCGTTCGTCGAACGCCTGACGGCTCGCCAGCTCATGGATGAGCGCATCATGCTGGGGCTGCGGCTGGCGGAAGGTGTAGACCGGCAACGCTTTTACGCGGACTTCGGCTGCTGGCCCGAGGAGGCGTACCCGGCCCCGCTCTGGGATCGCCTGGAACAGACCGGGCTCATCCTGCGCGAGGCCGGGCGCATCCGGTTGACCGACGAGGGCTTCCTCGTAGCCGACGCGATCATCCGGGAGATCGCCGCTCGTGGTGCTGGCGAGCACGCCCTCACTGGGGGAGCTTCCACCCCAGAGCGAGCCCGATGAACACCTCGGGCCAGAGTTCCCCATGCGAAGCCACGAGCCCGAACCCCACCTCCCCGGTGCCCCGAACCCGCGGGTCGAGCCGTATCTCGTAGCCCAGCCCGGCCCAGATGCCAGGCCTCAGCGTCTCAGGGCGCACCGGGCCGGACGGGGTCGTGACGCTGCCGTAGACGGTCCAAAATGCACGGTCGGAAGCGCCCGACGGGCTGTATTGGCGCACGCCGCCGTAAAGGCCGACGGGTGCCAGGGAGGCGCCCACGAGCCACGACTGGCCCCCGCGGGTCTCCCGCTCCAGGTCGAAGCCGGCGGCGCCGAACACGAAGTGAAAGCTGGCGACGCTGCGCACTTCGGCGCTCGCCGGGGCGGAGACGGCACCCACCGCCGCCGCGAGGGCAAGGAGCGCCACACCGGCGGCAGCAAGGCGGGTGGACATGAGGCGTCTTGCGGGGCGGGGCGAGGTTCGTCCGTTCAAGGCCATCATCCCTTCCTTTACCACCTGCTTCAAAACCAATATAAAGGTATCGCAGGGGGCGGCCTTTTCTTGACATGGCGCGCCCTGGCTGCTAATCTGGAGGGCGGATTAGCACTCATGACGCTTGAGTGCTAATAGGTGGTTTGGGGCACTGTGGAGGATCGGAAGCAGCGCATACTGCGAGCGATCATCGACGATTACATCCAGACGGCGGAGCCGGTCGGCTCCCGGACCGTCGCGCGCAAGTACTTGCTCGGGGTGAGCCCCGCCACGATCCGAAACGAGATGGCTGACCTCGAAGAGCAGGGATACCTGGAGCAGCCCCATGCCTCCGCGGGACGGGTGCCGTCGGACCGCGGGTACCGCTACTACGTGGAGGCCCTGATGCCGCCGGCAGAGATTCCGCCCGAAACGGCGGCCAGCATGCGCCAGGAGCTGTCCACGAGCCAGGATCCGGACCAGCTCATCTTCCGGGCGGGGCGGGCGTTGAGCCGCGGCACCCGCTACGCGAGCCTGGTGCTCAAGCCGTCGCTGCGGCGGCTGGCGCTGCGGCACGTCCAGTTCACGCCGCTTGACCGCGGCCACGTGCTCTTGGTGGTCGTGGGCGACGCTGGCCTCGTCTACAACCGCATCCTGCAGTGGTCGGAGGCATCGGCCCAGGCGGATCTCCTGGCGAAGCTTTCCACGATGCTCTCGCGGATGCTCGCCGGGCTCGAGGCCCGGGAGATCACGTACACGCTGCTGCAGCAGATCGCTGAAGAGCTTCCGCAGAAGAGCGTGCGAGAGATGGCTCTGTCGCCGCTGCTCGATCTCTTGAGCCAGGAGCAGCCCGATGAGCAGGCCTATGTCGACGGCGTCCCGTTCATCCTCGAACAGCCGGAGTTCCGGGACGTGGAGTACGTCCGGGAGGTGCTCGACCGCCTGCAGGAGCCCGACACGCTCCTGACGGTCATGATGGGCGGACAACTCGAGGGCCTGGCCATCATCATCGGGAGGGAGCAGCCCGTGGAAGGCCTGCAGCGGTGCAGCGTGGTCATGGCGCCATACGGCCCGGGAGACCGGCCCATGGGCGTGATCGGGCTGATCGGCCCGACCCGCATGGACTACCGGCGCACCGTGGCCGCTGTCCAGGAGATGGCGTCTTTGCTGAGCCAGGCCATGCAGCACCTGTCGTCGACGGGCTAGGGCGGAGTAGCCCGTTTTGGCTCTTTCGGATCCGCGCGTCCTGAAGAAGACAGGCTTAATGTCCAGACGGATCGGGCCTGCAGAGGGTGACGTGGTACAATCTGCAGGCCGTCTTGTTCGGGGGGAGTTGGCGCTGCAGCACGCATCCGACATGGGGCAGGAAAGGGTTCACTGGACGGACGGGGTGCCGGCGGAGGGCGCGGACACGCCCGCTCCCGGCACGGAGGTCCCCTCGGGGCCCGGTGGTCAGGAGCCACAACGGGCGCCGGCGGAGGCCCTGCGGGACGGGCAGGAGGCCGGTGAACAAGCCTCGGAGCCGACGCCCGGAGCGCCGGCCGACGGGGCCCTGATCGAGGACCGGGAGGCCCAACTCGAGGAGGCTCGCCAGCAGGTCAAGACGCTGGAGGGGCAGCTCCATCGCCTGATGGCGGACTTCGAGAACTACCGGCGGCGCGCCCGGGCCGAAGTCGAGCGGGCCGCGGACGAGGCCTTCGAACGCGTCGCCCGCCGGCTGCTCACCGTCGTGGACGACCTGGAGCGGAGCATGTCCGCGATCCCGGAAGATCCGCGGTGGTCGTCGGTGGCCACGGGCATTAGAATGGTTCATCAGGAACTCCTGGCGGCCCTGGAGGCCGCCGAGATTCGCCCCGTGGCTGCCGTGGGGGAGCCGTTTGACCCGGCGGTACACCACGCGGTGGGGCAGCTCGAGGTGGACGACCCAGCCCGGGATGGCACCGTCGTCGAAGAGCTCCAGCGAGGCTTCATGCTCAAGGGGCGGGTCGTGCGGCCGGCCATGGTGAAGGTCGGGGTGTTGCGCCGGCCGCCTGCACAGAGAGAAGAGCCGAATGTGACGCCGGATGAAACGCCGGACAGCCAGGAAGGGATCAGCCATGAGCGGCAAGGTCAGTGAGAAGGTCATCGGCATCGACCTGGGGACCACCAACTCGGTCGTGGCCGTCATGGAGGGCGGCGAGGTCACGGTCATCCCCAACCCGGAGGGGAGCCGGCTGACGCCCTCGGCCGTTGCGTGGACGAAGGAGGGACAGCGCCTGGTGGGGCAGGCTGCCAAGCGCCAGGCGGTGCTCAACCCGGAGCGGACCATCCTCTCCATCAAGCGCAAGATGGGGACCGACCACAAGGTCACCATCGACGGCAAGAGCTACACGCCCCAGGAGATCTCGGCCATGATCCTGCAGAAGCTCAAGCAGGACGCCGAGAACTACCTGGGCGAGCCGGTCAACAAGGCCGTGATTACGTGCCCGGCCTACTTCACGGACGCCCAGCGCCAGGCCACGAAGGATGCGGGCACCATCGCGGGGCTCGAGGTGCTCCGGATCATCAACGAGCCCACAGCGTCGGCGCTGGCCTACGGGATCGACAAGGAGAAGGAAAACCAGACGGTCCTCGTCTTCGACCTGGGCGGCGGGACCTTCGACGTGTCCATCCTGGAGATCGGCGGCGGCGTGTTTGAGGTGAAGGCCACCGCCGGCAACAACCGCCTGGGCGGCGACGACTTCGACGAGCGCATCATGCGCTGGCTCATCAAGGAACTCAAAGAGGCGAGCGGCGTCGACGTCTCCAACGACCGCATGGCCCTGCAGCGGCTCAAGGAGGCGGCGGAGAAGGCCAAAATCGAGCTTTCAGGGTTGCTTGAGACCACCATCAGCCTGCCGTTCATCGCCTCGGGGCCCAACGGGCCGGTGCACCTGGAGCGCACGCTGACGCGGGCGCTGTTCAACCAGTTGACGGCCGATCTCGTCGAGGCGACGGTGGGGCCGGTGCGGCGGGCGCTGGAGGACGCCAAGCTGAGCCCGGCCCAGATCGACAAGATCCTGCTGGTAGGCGGATCGACCCGGATGCCGGCCGTGCAGGAGAAGATCCGGGAGATCTTTGGCAAGGAGCCGAGCAAGGGGGTCAACCCGGACGAGGCGGTGGCCATCGGGGCAGCCATTCAGGGCGCCGTGCTGGCCGGCGAGGTGCGCAGCATCGTGCTGCTCGACGTCACGCCGCTGTCGCTGGGCGTCGAGACCCTGGGCGGCGTGATGACGGTGCTCATCCCGCGCAACACGCCGATCCCGACCAGCAAGAAGCAGATCTTCACGACGGCGGCAGATAACCAGACGACGGTGGACATCCACGTGCTGCAGGGCGAGCGGCCGATGGCTGCCGACAACGTCACGCTGGGGCGGTTCCAATTGACCGGCATTCCGCCTGCGCCGCGCGGGATCCCCCAGATCGAGGTCAGCTTCGACATCGACGTCAACGGCATCGTCAACGTCTCGGCCAAGGACATGGCCACGGGGAAGTCGCAGGCCATCACCGTGCGCTCCTCGCGCCTGTCCGAGCAGGACATCGAGCGCATGGTGAAGGAGGCCGAGAAGTTCGCCGAGGAGGACCGCCGGCGCAAGGAACTGGCCGAAGCGCGCAACCAGGCCGACAGCCTCATCTACTCTACCGACAAGATGGTGAAGGACCTGGGCGACAAGGTCACGGCGTCCCAGAAGGAGCGCATCGAACAGGCGAAGTCCGGGCTGCGCCAGGCCATGGACGGAAACGACCCGCAGGCCATCAAGGATCGCACCGAGGACCTCAGCAAGGTGCTTCACGAGGTGACCTCGGCGGTTTACGCGGCGGCCGGGCCGCAGGGTGCGGCGGCCGCGGGCGGCGGGCAGGGTGCGGCCTCTTCCACGGGGGCCGGGGATGGCAAGCACCCGGATGGCAAGGTCGTCGACACCGAGTTTCGGGTCGAGAACCCCGAGTCGGCGGGGAAGGGAAGCTGATGTCCGGCGGAAGCCGCCGGAGGGCGGGGTGAGCGGCGGCCGTGGCGCCCAAGCGTGACTACTACGAGGTGCTGGGTGTTGCTCGGGACGCCAGCCCCGAGGAGATCAAGAAGGCCTTCCGGGAACTGGCGCGCCGGTATCATCCCGACGTCAACAAAGCCGACCCCAACGCGGCCGAAAAGTTCAAGGAGATCAGCGAGGCCTACCAGGTCTTAAGCGACCCGGAAAAGCGCGCCCAGTACGACCGGTTCGGTCACGTTTTCGACGGGCAGGCGCCGGGAGCCGACGGGCCAGGCACGGGGCAGGCCGGCGGCTGGCCGGGCGGCTTTGGCGACTTCGGCGGGCTGTTCGACGACCTGTTCGACCAGATCTTCGGCGGGCCCCGTAAGCGGACCGCGCAGGGTCCCGTCGCCGGTGACGACCTGCGCTACGATCTGGAACTGACCTTCGAGCAGATGGCTTTTGGCACCGAGCCGCAACTGGAGGTGCCGAGGCTCGAGGTGTGCCCGCGGTGCAGCGGCAGCCGGGCCGAGCCCGGGCACCCGCCGCAGCGGTGCAGCACGTGCGGCGGCCGGGGCCAGGTCCAGCAGGTGAGCGAGACCATCTTCGGGCGGTTCGTGCAGGTGCGCACCTGCCCCCGCTGCGGTGGGCGGGGCATGGAGATCCCCGTTCGGTGCCGCGAGTGCGGCGGCGAGGGCCGCGTGCGCCGGAGGCGTCGGATCACCGTAAAGGTGCCGCCGGGGGTAGAAGACGGCGTGCGGCTCCGGGTGCCGGGCGGAGGGGACGTGGGCCTCGACGGAGGGCCGCCTGGAGATCTGTACGTGTTCGTCACGGTAAAGCCGCACCCGATCTTCACCCGCCGCGGCTACGACGTGCACTGCGAGGTGCCCATCAGCATGCTGGATGCGGCGCTGGGCGGGGAGGTGCGGGTGCCGACGCTGGACGGCGAGCAGGTCGTGGGCGTCAAAGAGGGCACGCAGGCCGGCGACTCGCGCCGTATCGCCGGCAAGGGCATCCGCCGGCCGGACGGCGGCCGGGGCGACCAGGTGGTTACCTTCCGCGTCGTGACCCCGACACATCTGAGCGAGCGGCAAAAAGCCCTGCTGCGCGAGGCGCTGGGAGCGCCGGATCACGCCGCAGAGGTGAAAGACAGGGGCAGGGCGGCCCGTAGCGAGTCCGGGACAGGGGTCTTCGGCCGCTGGCATCGCCGCTGAGGGTCATGCGCTTACCAGGGCGCCCCCGGCGGCCCAGGCCGCGGTGGTGGCAGGTTGAGCTCGGCGTGCCAGCCGCCGGGGCTGAGGTGGCCGGGTGGATGCTGGGCGGCCGGCCGGGCTGTACGGGCATTGAGACCGCCGCCACGGGGCGGGAGCAGCCGGCGGCCCGATCGGTTGTGCTCCGGGCTTACTTCTCCTCTCTCACGGCGGCCCGGCGCGCCGCGCAGGACGTTCCGTCACGCCTCAGGCGGTGGGCGTATCAGGCCGGGCTCGGTGACGACGGTGCCCTGATTGGGCCCGCCAGGCTTGAAGCCGTGCCCGCGGTTGAGGCGGCCGGGCGGAAGGCCTGGGCCGCCACGCTGGAGCCTGCGCGCGCCGGCGGAGGCGTGGTCACGGCCCGGGGCCGGGTCACGGCGACGCGAAGCCGCACCGCCCGCCCGAAGCGCAGGGGGGCTCTCTACCGGGTCGTTGTTCCCCCGGGGATGGCGTTTGGCACGGGACACCATCCGACCACGCAGCAGGCGCTCTGGTGCCTCGAACTGGCCATCAAGGAGATGAGGGGCAGCGGCGGCGATGGCCCCCTGGTTGTTGACGTCGGCACCGGCAGCGGGGTGCTGGCCATAGCAGCCCGGGAGCTGGGCGCGGGCCGGGTGGTGGCGGTGGACACGGATCCGCTCGCCATCCCCATCGCCCGGCGCAACGCTCGCCGAAACCGAGCGAGCGGGATCGCGTTCCGGCAGGGCTCGGTGACGTCGGCTGCGAGGGTCGCCGGCTGGGAAGCCGCCCAGGTGGTGGTGGCCAACCTGCTGGCGGAGACGCTCGTCGAACTGGCTGCAAGCCTGGCGCGCCTTCTGGCAGGGGGCGGGCTTCTCATCGGCGCGGGGATCGCTCAGGAGAAGGCCGGACAGGTCGTGGAGGCTCTCGAGGCACAGGGCCTGGCCTGCGAGGCGGTGGGCGGCTGGAGCGGGTGGGTCTGGGTAGCTGCACGGCGCAGGGCGGGAGATGGCCGTGAGCCGGTTGCGGGTGCTCGTTGACCCGCCGGTCCTGCTCGGGGCCCGGCCCGGGGCCGAGGTAGAAGTAAAGGGCAGCGAAGCCCGCAGGCTGGTGCGGGTCATGCGGGTCCGCCCGGGGGAAGAGGTCCAGCTCTTCGACGGGCGGGGCCGTGCCTGGAACGGTCACGTCATGAGGGTCGCGCCCGGCCGGCTGGCCGTGAGGCTGAGCCACCCCGAACCGGAAGGGGCCGGGCCGGAGCCCGTCTTGCGCCTGGTGCTGCTCCAAGCCGTGCCCAAGGGTGACCGTATGGAACTGGCGCTGGAGAAGGCGACCGAGCTTGGCGTCAGCGAGGTCTGGCCGGTCATCACAAAACGTTCGGTGGTGCGCCCGGACGGCAGCGGCGGGCGCCTCGTGCGCTGGCGGCGGGTGGTGGAGACCGCCGCGCGGCAAGCGGGGCGGTTGGCTGTGCCCGAGGTAAGGCCGCCGCTCGCGTGGGACCGCGCCCTCCTGGAGGTGACGCAGCTCGGCGGCAGGTGGGCGCGGATAGTGGCGTGGGAGCAGGCCGAAGGCCCGTTGACCGCTGTTCTCTCCCGGGGGGCCGCTCCCGATCTGGCCGGAGTGGTGATGGCCGCAGGGCCGGAAGGAGGCCTGACCCGGGACGAGGTACGCCTGGCAGAGAGCGCGGACTTCGAGGTGGTTTCGTTGGGCCCCCGGGTGCTGCGCGCGGAGACCGCCGGGTGGGTCATGCTGGCGCTCGTCCAGGCGTGGTGGGGTGACCTCGTGGGGTCCCTCGCCGGGGCGGGCCTGCAAGCCCGATTAGGGGCCGGGCGGAGCGCCTAGGACTGCCCCGTTGCTTGGACAAAGCCCGCGGCAGCGGATGGCGTCATGCCAGGCGGGGAAAAAAGGCGGGAGGGCCCTGCCGGTCCCTCCGGGCGGTAACAGAGATTCCCGGGCACTCCTGCACCCGGGAATCCCCACGAAGCCTCGGAACGCGACTCGCCTTTACCCTTTTTCGCTCGCGCGGTTTTTTCAGAAGACCGGCGGCTTTCCCGGGCTGTTGATCGCGACGTACCGGCTGATGGCTGCCTTGAGGTTGGCCGCCCAGAACTCCGCCAGCTTCTCCTGCGACGTCCCGTTGCGGCGGGCGCTGCCCTGGTCCACCGTCACGAAGAGGTGGTCGCCGATGTACAACGCAGGACCCCTGGCGGTCTGGCCGATCCGCACCAGGTCGGGGCTCAACCGGTCCTGATACGTGTTGATGGCTTCGTTGAGGCGCTTGTAGATCTCGTCGGCACGGGCGTACACCGACGGCCAGCCTGCCGAGTCCCGGACCCTCAAGATCACCACGCCCGACAGCTCCACCGTCGCGTAGCGAGCGCCGGTTGATGGCCCCGCGGACGTAAGTGGCGAAGCAGAAACCACCACGACAAAAGCGAGGGCTGCCGCCGCCGTCGCCAGCCAAACCTTCGGTCTAGTGGCCAAGTTGGCTTCCCTCCTCAACTCCGAAGATCGGCCTCGGAGCAAAAAGCGTCCTTCTCCGCATGTCACCAAGAGAGCCCGGCCGCTTCCACCTTCTGCGTCACCTGGCGGACTCCTTCCTGCCTTGACCGGTCGAGTGGCGTACCCCTACGATGCTGTCGAATGGCCGGCCGCCAGGCAGCGAAGGGGGACTTGGGTCCGCGTGATACCCGACTACCACATGCACCTGGAGTCCGACGAGACCACCGCGCCGTGCCCCTACACCGTTGAGCGTGTGGCCATCTACGCCGATGCCGCCCGGCAGGCCGGTCTGCCTGAATTTGGCATTAGCGAACACGGCCACCGTTTCGTCGAGTTCCGGCGCTCCATGGAACCGCTGTTCGGCAGCGGCTTTCGGCAGCACCCCCAGGTTCGGCAGTGGCTTATGCGCGAATTCCGGGAATCCCTCGAGCGCTACGCCGGGGCGATTGTGGAGGCCAGGCGACAGGGTCTGCCCGTGAGGCTCGGCGTCGAGGTGGACTACGTTCCCGGACAGGAGGAGGCCATCCGCGAGGCTGTGGCTCAAGCGCCCTGGGACTACGTGATCGGATCCGTACATTTCCTCGACGGCGAGTGCATCGACTGCGGGCCGGAGATCGCGTGGCCCGGCGCTGACGTGGACCGCGTCTGGCAGCGCTACTACGAGGTGATGGCGCAGGCGGCCGCGAGCGGGCTTTTCGACGTGATCTCGCACCCGGATCTGCCCAAGAAGTTCGGCCACCGGGCCGTACACTTTCCGCAGGAGGCCTTCGACAAGTTCTTACAGGCGGCCAGGGCTCGGGGGGTCGCCGTGGAAGTCAATACTGCGGGCTTGCGCAAGCCTGTGCACGAGATCTACCCCGGCCTGGAGATCCTGCGGCGGATGGTGCGGGCGGGGCTCGACGTTCACGTGGGATCGGACGCCCACGACCCGAAGGAGGTCGGGGCGGGCTTCACGGAGGCCGTTTCGTGGATGAAGGCAGCGGGCGTCGAGCGGGTTGTCCGGTGGAGGGGCCGGGCGCGGGAGTACGCGGCGCTTTGAAGGGGTGGGACGGCCTGTGGCAGGAAGACGCCGGCACGGATGGCGGCTGCCGGTGGCAGCCGTGATGGCGTTGTACGTGGCGCTGGCGGCCGCCGATGTCGCTTTGGGGCAGCCGATGTCGCTACAGGGCGTTCCCATCATCGACCTCAACGGGCGGATGCTGGGGGCCGAGGCGTGGCTGGCCGAGGCGGCATGGGTGGCCTACCTCGGGGGCGGGTGGGAGTTCGCCGACCCGGCCGACCCGAACGGCACCGACCACGACGGGGTACGGTTTCGGCTGGGCCTGACCATCCCGATTTCGGGCCAGGACGTCTTCGACATGCGGGTCGTCCACTGGC
>JBFMCJ010000084.1 GCA_040754675.1 Bacillota bacterium | reverse complement strand
GGACCCCTCCTGCCGCTGGCGCCGGCCGTCTCTATGCAACTCCCCCGCTTCTTTCGAACGGCCCCCGGCCCTCGCTGCGCCTTACTCCTTGTACAGGAGCCAGGTGCGCAGGTTCATGGACGGGTCGAGGATGATGCCCTTGACGTTGCGCCGGGCGATGGCCAGGTGCTGCAGGTTGTTTTGCCACAGCGGGACCAGGATGGCGCTCTCCGCCAGCTTCTGCTGGGCGTCCACGTAGAACTTGGACCGGATGTCCTGATCCGCCACGTGCTTGGCAGCCGTCAAGAGGCGCACGAACTCCCGGTAGTAGCCCCGGTCGGTCCGGTTGGTCGCCTTGTCCAGGTGCGTGCCCAGCGACCCGGGCGCCTCAGTGAGCCACGGCGCCAGGAAGTTGTCCGGGTCGAGGAAGTCCGGGTACCACCCGAGGAAGAACAAGCCCAGAGCACCCTCGCTCATGCGGCTGACGTACGTGCCCCACTCCAGCGACTGCACGTCCACCTTGACGAGGCCCGTCTGCTCCAGGCTGTCCTTCACCACGGCAGCCACGTCCGCCTCGGTGGTGCCGTAATGGCTCGGCGTGTACCACAGCGTGATGGACAGGGGCTTGCTCTCGCTGTAACCGAGCTGCCTCAGGAGGCCGATGGCCTCCACCAGGTTGCGCTTGGGGAACGCGTCCACGTGGCTCCACATGCCCGCCGGCACCATGCTGTAAAGCGGCGCGTTGAGCCCGCCGAACACGTCCTTCACGATGCGGTCCCGGTCGACGGCAAGGGAAATGGCCTGCCGCACCTTCACGTTGTCAAACGGCTTTTGCGTCACGTTGAAGACCAGGTAGCGCACGGAGAGGCTTCCCTCGCCCTTGATCACCTGGAACCGGGCGTCCTTCTCCAGGCTGGCGATATCCTGAGGGTTGAACGTGCGGAAGCCCACGTCGATCTGCCCCGCTTCCAGGGCCGACCTCAGTGCCGAAGCATCGGCGTAGAACACCTCAATGATTCGCTGGCTCTTGGGCTTGGGCCCCCAGTACCCGTCGTACGCCTCCAGCACCAAGAGCTGGTCCGGGTCGTAGCGAGCGAGCTTGTACGGCCCCGTGCCGGCGTACTGGCCGTTCACGAACTGGTCAGCCGGCATCGACCTGGGGCTGAACGCCATGGAAGGCGCGATCGGGTCGGCCAGGCGGGACAGGAAGGTGGCGTCGCTCTCCTTCAGCGTGATCCGAAGCGTGTACTCGTTGACCACCTCAATCCTGTCGATGCCCTTGATGAGCCCCACGCCACCCTCGGGGCCATCCAGGCGAAGCGCCCGCTCCAGGCTCCATTTCATAGCCTCGGCGTTGAAGGGCGTCCCATCGGTGAACGTGACGCCACGCCGCAGGTAAAACGTGTAGGTCCGGGCGTCCGGCGAGATGTCCCACCGCTCGGCCAGCTGGGGCACGATCCGCGCCGTTTCCGGCTCGGTGGTGACCAGGGCCTCCGTGGTTTGCTGCAGCACGTGCCAGGTCCAGTAGTCGTACGAGTTGGCGGGTTCGAGCTGGGTGACCTTGTCGGTCGTGCCGATGATCACCGTCGAGCGTTGGGCTGCTCCACCCACTTGTGACAGTGCAAGTACCAAAGCCAGGGTCAGAAACCAGAAAAGGCGTCTCACCTTAACCTTTCACCTCCCGGCAAGGCTTGACAGGACCCCCGCTTTTGGGCTTGGGTGCCGGATCTATTCCCCTCTGCATCCCCTCTTCCTGCTTGCGAGTTCAGGGCGTCCACTTGCGCCGCCGCGGGTCAAGCAGGTCGTTGATTCCCTCGCCCAGCATCCCGAAGCCCAGCGAGACGAGGATGATGAAGGCACCCGGGAACGCCACCAGCCACCAGCTGCCGGACTGCAGAAACTTCTGGCCATTTTGAATGTCGAAGCCCCAGTCCGGAGTCGGCGGCGGAAGCCCGAACCCGAGGAACGCCAGCGCTGCCTCGGTGAGGATGGCGTCCGCCACCGTGAACGACGTCACGGCCAGCAGCGACGGCATCGTGAGGGGCGCCACGTGGAGGAAAAGGGTGCGAACCCGCGAGGCGCCCAGGGCCCGCGACGCCTCAACGTGTTCCATCTGCCGCACCTGAAGCGTCTGGCTGCGTGCCAGGCGGAAGTATGTCGGAATGTAGACGATGCCGATGGCCAGGATCATGTTGAGCATGCCGGGCCCCAGCATGGCCACGACCACGATGGCCAGCACGAGGGCGGGGAAGGAGTAAACGGCGTCCATCACGAGCGACAGGACCCGGTCGAGGCCCCCGCCCCAGAAGCCGGAGATCCACCCCAGGGCGGACCCGACGCTGAACGAGACCAGCGTGGCGATGGCCGCGACCATCAGGGGCACCCGGCCGCCGTACAGAACCCGGCTGAACACGTCCCGGCGAAGCTGGTCGGTTCCCATCCAGTGGCCCGGCCCGGGCGAGGCCAGGCGTTCGCCCAACGCCGCGGTGGGCGAATAGGGCGCCAGCATCCCCGCCAGGAGCGTGAGCAGGACCACCACCACCACGATCGTCCCGCCCGCCACCAGCAGGTACCGCCGGCCCAGCCGGCGCAGAGACAGGAGCCCCAGCCCCCACTGCACCGCCGATACGGTCTGCGCGCCGCTCTGGGTGGCCATTGACGAGTGCTTATCCGCCTCCTGCCGCGTGAGTTGGGGCCCTCAGAAGCGCACCCGGGGGTCGATGAGGGGATACGTCAGGTCCACCAGAAGATTCACCAGCGAAATGAACAGGGCGATGAAGACCACGGTGCCCTGGATGGCCGGGAAGTCCCGGTAGTCGATGCTGACCAGGAGGTAGCGGCCGATGCCGGGCCATGAGAAGACCGTCTCCGTAAGGACGGCCCCGGCCAGCAGCAGGGCGAACTGCATGCCGACCACGGTGACGATGGGAATCATGGCGTTGCGCAAGGCGTGAACCCACAGCACCCGCGACTCGTTCAGCCCCTTCGAACGAGCGGTGCGAACGTAGTCGGCGTCGAGCACCTCCAAAAGGCGGGTCCGGCTCAGCCGCCCCACGAGGCCTGAGAGCACGACGCCCAGGGTAATGGCCGGCAGGATCAGGTGGCGCAGCGAGGCCCGCAGCACCGTCCAGTCCCGCTGGAGAATCGCGTCGAGGGCGTAAAAGCCGGTGATGGGCTCAAACATGGCCTGCGTGATCGGGTCGAGGCGCCCGCCCACGGGAAACCAGCCCAGGCGCACCGCGAAGACCATCTGGAGCATCAGGCCCAACCAGAAGATGGGCATGGCGAAGAAGCCCACGTTGGCCAGCCGCATGGCGTGGTCCGCCGCCCGGTCGGGCCGTGTGGCGGCCAGCATGCCACCCGAAAGCCCCAGGGCGAATGCCACGATCATGCCCGATACGGCCAGCTCCAGCGTGGCGGGAAAGCGGGCCATCAACTCCGTGATGACGGGACGGCCGGTGCGCATGGAGACGCCGAAGTCGAAGCGGGCAAGCTGGGCCAGGTACTCGGCGTACTGAACGGCGATGGGCTTGTTCAGCCCCAGGCGCTCCCGGTACTGTTCGATCACCTCAGGAGCGACGTTGCGACCTCCCAGCATGGCCAGGACCGGATCCCCCGGCATGACCCGGAGGATGACGAACATGACCGTGACCAGGATGAGCAAGATGGGTACCATGAGCACGATGCGTGCCGCAATGTAGCGGGCCATTGCCCTGGCCAACCATTCCTGTCATGCGTGCTTGTTGGGGCCGAGTTTTCGCTGACAGAAACGCCGACTCCTGCCGCCCTCGGAGGAGCAGCCCCGAACAGGTCGAATGGGAAACGAAGTCGGCGAGCACTGGGGGAGCCCCTCGCGGGGCTGAGAGTCAGGGCGCCTGGCCGGATCCGGCTGCCGGCCCCGAGTCCTGAGACCCCTCGAACCTGATCAGGGTAATGCCTGCGCAGGGAAAGGAGCTGCCGGATCGATGAGCCACCCGGAATCGAGTCCCTCGTACTGGACCCGCCGCACGCCCACCCAGCTGGTTGCCGAGGGTGGCATCGCGATCGCCCTCTCGTTAGCCCTCAGCTACCTGAAGGTCTTCGAGATGCCCCAGGGTGGGTCGGTTTCGCTGGAGATGGTGCCCCTGTTCGTCATGGCGGCCCGGTGGGGCCTGTGGCCCGGGATGCTGGCCGGTGCCGCATCCGGGGTTCTGCAGGCGCTGGGAGGCGGGTACGTGGTCCACTGGGCGCAGGGGCTGCTGGACTATCCCGTCGCGTTCGGGGTGCTCGGCGTGGCCGGGGCGTTTGCCTCCCCGGAGTTGGGCGTGGTGGCCGGTTCGCTTCTGCGGCTGGCCGCCCACTGGCTCTCCGGGGTCATCTTCTTCGCCTCGTACGCGCCGGCGGGACAGCCAGCCGCCCTGTACTCCCTGATCTACAACGTCGCCTACATGGTGCCGGAAGCTCTTGTCACCATCCTGGTCGTGTATGCGCTGCGCACCCGGACCGCGCTTTTCCGGCGCGCGGCCGCCTCCGCCGCCCACCAATACGGGACGGCCAGCCAGGGCACGCCGGGCGAGAAACAGGACGCCTGAAGGCCTAGGGAACGCCAGCGGATTGCGATGGGGATGAAGCCGGCGCCCCATCGCCGTCCTGGTCCAGGGTCACCGAGTACGTGACGTCGACGCCCGTCCGCAGGGTCGCCGCCACCGAGCAGTACTTCTCAAAGGAGAGGCGCACCGCGTCTTCCACCGCCTTGCGGGGAAGGTTGGCGCCCCGAACCACGTACTCCAACTGAATGGACGTGTAACGGCGCGGGTGCTCCGGGGCACGCTCGCCGTGGATGCGAAGCTCGAGCCCGGTGAACGGCACCCGCTTCTTGTGCAGGATGCTGACCACGTCCATGCCGGTGCAGCCGCCGAGCGCCATCAGCACCGTCTCCATGGGCCCTGGCGCCCGCTGCGGCTCCTCGCTTCCGGGCTCCCGCCCGTCCATCACCAGGAAGTGGTTGGACGGGCCGCGGGCGATGAAAGCCATGCCTCCTGCGTGCCGTACGACAACGTCGATGGCGGCCATGCTCGCTGTGTAGCCCCCTGTCGGTGGATTCTCGACTTATTGTACTGCCAGCTCATCCCCGGCGCAGGCCAGACCGCGCCGCCCGAACGACCCGCTCAGCGGCCTTGACGGTCTCCACCGCCACGACGGGGGCAGCAGAGGCTGCTGCGATCACGGCCCATGCCTTGCCGTCAAGCGGCGCCGATTCGAACGCCCTGGCAAGCGGTGCCCACGTTATCGCGGCAAGCTGCAGCGCAGCCCCCGCGAAGAACGCGCCCACGAGCCACCCGTTGCTGAGCGGCCCGAGGCGGAGCAGCGACTGGGTGGTCGAGCGGAGGTTGAACGAGTGGAACAGCTGCGAGAAGCCGAGGGTTGCAAAGGCCGCGGTGCGGGCCTCTATCGTGGTACGGCCCGTCCGGAGCATCCAGGCGAAGACGCCCAGCGTAAGGCCGCCGAGCAACAGGCCCTGGTAGGCATCCCGCCACGCCATGCCACCCCCGAAGACGCCCTCGTCGCTTTTGCGCGGCGGCCGGCGCATGAGGCCGGGTTCGGCGGGATCGACGCCCAGGGCCAGTGCCGGCAGGCCGTCGGTGACCAGGTTTACCCACAGGATCTGGATGGCCGTCAGCGGCCGGCCCAACCCCGCGACGATGGCGGCGAAGATGGCCAGGATCTCGCTCAGGTTCGCCGAGAGCAGGTAGTGCACGACTTTCTTGATGTTTTCGAAGATGGTGCGCCCTTCGGCCACTGCGGCCACCACGGTGGCGAAGTTGTCGTCGGCCAGCACCATGTCGGCGGCCCCTTTGGCCGCGTCGGTGCCGGTGATCCCCATCGCGGCCCCCACGTCGGCTCGCTTCAGGGCAGGGGCGTCGTTCACGCCGTCGCCCGTGACCGCCACCACGTGGCCGTGGCGCTTGAGAGCCTCGACGATGCGAAGCTTGTGCTCCGGACTCACCCGGGCGTACACGTCCACGCTTTCGACCAGGGCATCGAGCTCTGCGTCGGTCATCTTCTCGAGTTCGGCGCCGGTCACCACCCGGGCCTGTCCGTCGCCGCGCAAAAGCCCGACCTGGGCGGCGATGGCGGCCGCCGTGTCACGGTGGTCACCGGTGATCATGATGGGCCGCACGCCGGCTTCCCGGCTGATGCGTACCGCCTCGGCCGCCTCCGGGCGGGGCGGGTCGATGAGCCCGATGAGGCCGATCAGCACCAGTTCGCGCTCGGCCGTGGCCTCGTCCAGCGCCTCCGGCGGCGACGAGAGCGGCCGGGCGGCCACGGCAAGCACCCGCAAGGCCTGGCGTGCCATGGCGGAGTTCGCATCCAGTACGGCCTGGCGGTGGCGGTCATCGAGCGGCTCGATGCGGCCGTCGCGCAGGATGGCCCGGCAGCGGCCCAGGATGGACTCCGGGCTCCCTTTGGTGAAGAGCAGGAACGGGGCGCGCGACAGTTCCTCGGGCCCAGGCCACTGTGGGCTCCCGGGGGCGTTGCGGTGCACCGTGGACATACGCTTTCGTTCGGAGTCGAAGGGCACTTCCCCGACGCGGGGGTATGCGTGGCGCAGGTCGTCCGGCCACAGCCCCGCCCGAGCAGCGGCAGCGAGCAGCGCCGTCTCGGTTGGGTCCCCGACGGAGCGGAAGCCCTTCCCGTCCTCGCGCCGCTCCAGGCGGGCGTCATTGACGAGGGCGCCGCCGCGCAGGAGCCAGTCCAGGGTGCCATCGGGGTTGTCTCCCCTGGGTTCGAACGACTGCCCGTCCACCCAGGCCTGCACCGCCTCCATCCGGTTCTGGGTGATGGTGCCGGTCTTGTCCGACGCGATGACGGTGGCGGCCCCCAACGTTTCGACGGCGGGCAGGCGGCGCACGATGGCCTGGCGGCGGGCCATGCGCTGCACGCCCAGCGCCAGCACGATGGTCACCACGGCGGGGAGGCCCTCCGGGATGGCGGCCACGGCCAGCCCGACCGATGTCAGGAACATCTCCACCAGCGGCTCGCCGCGCGCGATGCCCACGGCGAACACCACGACCACCACGCCGAGCGCAAGCCCGCCCAGCACCTTGCCGAGCTCGCCCAGGCGGCGCTGGAGGGGCGTGGGCTCGGGCCCGTCCTCCTCCAGCAGAGCGGCGATGCGGCCCATCTCGGTTGCCGGCCCGGTGCCGGTCACGACCCCGACGCCCCTCCCGTACGTGGCCGCGGTGCCCATGTAGGCCAGGTTGAGGCGGTCGGCGACCGGCGTCCCGGCCTCGAACACGGCCCCCGCCTCCTTCCGCACGGGAACCGACTCGCCGGTGAGGGGGGACTCGTCCAGGTGCAAATTGGCCGTTTCCACCAGGCGCAGGTCGGCCGGGATGCGGCTGCCTGCCTCAATGAGCACCACGTCGCCGGGGACGAGTTCGGCCGCTGCGATCTCGATGAGGCGGCCGTCCCGGACAACCCGCGCGGTCGGGTGCATCAGTTCACGCAGCGCCGCAAGGGCGTGCTCGGCCCGGCTCTCCTGGGTGACGCCCAGGACCGCGTTGAGGACGACGATGGCCAGGATGGCGGCGGCGTCGGTAAACTCGCCGAGCGCCACCGAAATTCCGGCGGCAGCGATGAGGATGAGCACCAGGGGCTCTCGGATCTGATCGATGAACATCGCCCACACCGTGCGCCCGGGAACCTCGGGCAGGCGGTTGGGCCCGAGCTCCTGGAGCCGTGCCGACGCAACGGCCGAGGAGAGGCCCCGTCCGGGGTCGGTCCCGAGCCGGCGGCAGACTTCCTCAGCCGGCAGGGCGTGCCACGGCCGGGTTGATGGGGGCGTTGCGGCGGCGGGGGCAGCGGCGGTGGTGGTGCCGATGATAGGTCTTCCCTCCAAGAAGCCTGTCACCACGGGCGCGCAAGGCATGCGTCCAGTGCGCTGCGCCCGTCTCTCAATCTACCACGGGAGCGCCCGCGCTAGCAGCCGGCACGCTCCGCACCGGCCGCTTGCACCTGCCAGGCAGGCCGGATGCTGGGAGAAGGCGTCGCGGCAGGTGGGACCCATCAGACCCGACGACCTTCTGGAGCGGGCAATGGACAGGCTGTTAGAATGAAGCTGGCATGGAAGGACGGTGGCGGCCATGCCGCACATCCTGCGCCGTGTGGAAGAGCCGGCGGACGTTCAGCCGGCCGCGGGGGCCTGGACGCGGCTCGAGAAGCTGCTCATGAAGCGCCGCCGGTCTTCCTCCTCGGAAGCCAGGCCTGCGCACTTCTGGAGCGGCCAGGTCGTCTTGCGGCGGTCCCCCTGGGTCAGCTCCGTACGCGTGCGGCTCATGGAGAGGCGCCTTGCGGACGCGGTCCAAGAGCAGCGCCGGATCGAAGAGATGGAGCGGCGCCGGCGTCTGTTGAGGGAGCAGAGAGAAGCGGAGCGGGAGCCTCTGGACCAGGAAACCCCCGAGCAGGAGCTATGTGAGCAGGAGGCATCCCAGCAGCAACCCGATGCAACCCCCGGGAGCGGCCCCAGGCTCGCGTGATGCCGCAGCCCCCCTCGTTCCCTTCTGCCATCTGACCGCAGACGCGGGCGACGCAGGCCAGACGGTGGGGCAGGTGGTGCGCCGGCGGCTCCACCTCTCCCGCACCCTCTACCGCCGCATCAAGGCCCGGGGCGGGCTCTGGGTCAACGGAAGCCCAATTCCAAGCGACGTGCCTGTGCGCTCGGGCGACCGGATCACGCTCGCCCTGCCGGCATGTGCGCCCGCTGCACCCGAGCCCGTTGACCTCGCCATTGTCTCGGAGGATGAGTGGCTTGTGGTCCTGGACAAACCGGCCGGCCTGGTGGTGCACCCTGCCCGCGGGCACCATGGCGGCACCCTCATCAACGGCATCGTGTACCACCGCTTGCAGCGCGGCGAGCCACCCTGGGCTCATCTGGTTCACCGGCTGGACAGGGGCACCTCGGGCCTCATGCTGGTGGCAAAGAATCCGCATGTTCACGAGCTTCTGGCTCCGCACCGGCCGGCTGGCCGGGCGAGGCTGGGGCGCAGCTACGTAGCGCTCGTCGAAGGGCACGTGGCGGCGGTCAGCGGGGTCGTTGCCATTCCCATTGACGAGCCGCCCGATGAACCCGGCGGCGGCGCGGCGCGGGCCGCCTCGCCCTCCGGACGACCTTCCAGAACGCGATTTCGAGTGGCGTGGCGGGGTTCGATCGGGGAGAGGCCGGTGACGTTGGTCGCCCTTCGTCTGGCGAGCGGCCGAACCCACCAGATCCGGGTGCACATGGCGCATCTCGGCCACCCGGTAGTCGGTGACGCGTTGTACGGCCGCGGACAGGCTCTCCCCGGGCGGCCGTGGCCGGCGCTCCACGCCCGCAAGCTGTGGTTGGTCCATCCCATCAGCCGGAAACGCTTCGTGTTCAAGAGCCCGGTGCCTTTCCCGCCGCTCACCTGAACTCGCGCCCGGGACCGGTGGCCGGCAATGAGGGAGTGAAGGTCGTACGTTTCGTCGCATCCCTTGGCGTGGTTTGAGCACCGCCGCCGCTGTGGCATTCGGAGGCATCGTCGCCCATCGCATGGGGGTCCCGGTGCCCTGGCTTGTCGGTCCGGTGGCCGTCTCTCTCGGGTTCTCGCTCACCGGAAAGCCCCCGTCGGTTCAGCCGGGCCTGCACCGCCTCGCCCAGGCAGCCATCGGGGTCAACGTGGCGGGAGGTTTCAATCCGGATGTCATGCAGGAACTTCTCAAGATGTGGCCGGCTGCCCTGGCAACGGCTCTCATGACCTTCACGCTGGGGCTTGTCACCGGCCTCCTGCTTGCACGGGTTGCCCGGGTAGAACGCAGGACGGCCGTCCTCGGCTTCGTTCCTGGTGGCGCGTCGGGGATCGTGGCGGTAAGCGGAGGCCTGGGAGCGGATCCGCCGGCGGTAACCGTGGTGCAGTACGTGCGTCTGATGACGGCTCTACTGTCGGCCCCACTGCTGGTGGCTGCGTTTGGCCATGCGACCTCGGGGGCGCCCGAGGCGACGGTCCCCGTCGCGCCCGCCGCAGCAAACACGCCCGCCGTTTGGGCAGGCCTTGGTGTAACGCTGGCCTCGCTCGCCACCGGGCTCCTTTTGGCGACTTTCATCCGCGTCCCGGCCGGGCCCGTGATTCTGCCGATGGTCATCGCTGCCGGCCTCAACGGGGCCGGCCTTCCCCACCAGGCTCTGCCGCCATGGATAACCAATGCCGCCATGGCGGTGCTCGGCACCTGGGTTGGCACGCAGTTCCGGCGGGAAGACGTTGGCCGCTACCTGGCCTTATCTGTGTGGGCCGCGGTTCTCTCGTCCGGGCTGATCGGCGGGTCCATGGCGGTCGGATGGGCTCTGTACCGGCTGACGGGCTTGCCCCTGCTGGTGGCCATGCTCGCAACAGCCCCCGGCGCGCTGGAGAGCATGGCCGCCGCCGCTTTGGCCACCGGGGAGCAGCCAGGCATCGTCGTGACGTTTCACGTCGTGCGCATGGTGGCTACCCTCGCTCTGGGGCCGGCCCTGGCTTCCCGGCTGCCGGCCGCACCCGCTGCTCACCTCCACCGGAGAGCCGAGGATGGCGATGGGAGCCGTTCGCAACGATGCGCAGGACGAACGCCGGCAGCCCGATGGCGAGCATGCCGCAGACGCCCGCCAGGGCCCCGTGCCCCTGGGCGGCCGCCGGGAAGGTGCCGTGTTGGAAGCAGTTGACGGCCGGAGGGTTGATGAAGAAGCTCAGCACGCCCGCGCCGACCAGGTTTCAGAAACCGGTGGCCGTCAGGAACCAGAAGGCCGTCCGGTAAGCGAAGGGCCACGGCCGGCCGGGCTCCAGGTACTCCCGGCCCTGTTGGCCGATCCGCCCCTACAGCCCTTCCCCGGCAGTCCCGTTAACGGCAGGGGGCATGAGGCCGGTGCTCCTGCCGCTGCTCCTGTTACTGCCGGTTCTCCTTAGGAGCCTCAGGCTGCTCCTGGCGCGAGGGGTTGATCGACTCCTTGAACTCCCGGAAGCTCTGGCCTACCGCACGCCCAAGCTGCGGCAGCTTCCCGGGGCCAAAGATGATGAGGGCCAAAAGCAAGATGACCAGTAGCTCGGTCGGCCCGATGTTCGGCATAAGCTTCCCCTCTTTTCTGGCCCCAGCATATCACAGCCACGACATACCCGTC
>JBFMCJ010000083.1 GCA_040754675.1 Bacillota bacterium | reverse complement strand
GCCGGCGAGGCGCCCCGCCCGCACGTCCTGCCGGTCGCGCCTGGAGCCAGGCGGCAGCCAGGGCTTTCGTCGACGGCCTGAAGGGCCGCGTTCGCGCCTCCCGGGTGGCCGCGTCGTTTCGTGCGGGAGCCCCTGACGCCATGGCCGCCGCCCTCACCGCTGCGGCCGTGCACGCCGCCGCCTCGAACGCGGTGGTTCGCCTCCTGCGCCTGGCTTTGCTCGAATCTCCGGGGCCCGCCATCGTGGTACGCCCCGCTTTCGGGCATCCGGCTCACGTGGCAGCAAGGGGGGAACTCACCCTCCGGGTCGTCGCCTTTTGGGTCTCGCTCGCGCTGGCCCGCGCGGTCGCGGCCGCAGCGGCCGGGGCGATGCGGGGCTCTGCCAGGGGCGCTCAACGTGCGAGAGCCCAAAGGGCGGCCGCGTAAAGCCGCGCCAGCCGGCGCAGGTGCTCGATCTCGATGTTCTCGTCCTTTTCGTGGGGCACGATGCCGGAAAAGGGGAAGACCGGGCCGAAGGCCACCGCCCCCGGCACCAGCCGCGCGTAGGTCCCGCCGCCAATCGCCAGCGGCGGCGTATCGTCGCCGGTCTCCTGGCGATAGACCTCGAGCAGCGTACGCACGATGAAGCTGTCTTCAGGGACATGGTGCGGGGGGTCGTCGCTTGCGTCCACAATGCGCCCGCCAGCCTCCCTGACCTGCTCTGCCGCCTTCGCCAGCAGGGCTGCCGCGCAAGCCAGGCTGACCGGGTAGCGGATGTTGAACGTGGCTGACAGCTCCCGGCCTTCCAGGCGCAGCACGCCGAGGTTGCAGGTCAGCACGCCGGAGACGTCGTCTCGGGCGGCTATGCCGAGCCCCTCGCCGTAGATGCCGGAGCCTGCCCTGGCGAGGAAGGCCAGCGTCCCGGAAGGGTCGACGAGCCCCCGGCCCGCGTCCGCCTCCACGAGGCACGCCAGGAGTTCGGCAGCGGCATTGACGCCCTTCTCGGGGGTGCTGCCGTGGGTGGCCACGCCCCGGCTCTTCACACGAAAGTGCGCCGGGTTACCTGCGTCGCTTTCCAGGGTGATCTGCGCCCGGCGCTTCGACGCCGCAGCGGCCACCAGGCGGCCCTGCCATTCGGCCGGCGACTCGCCGGGCGGCAGCTGGAGGCGGGCCTCGGCCTCGTCCGGCACCACATTGGGCCGTTGGCCGCCCCGCAGGCTCACCATCACGGGGCCGGGAGAGGGCAGCGCCAGGGTCAGGTCGAGAATCCCCTTCTCCGCAAAGACCAGGGGGAAGACGGCGTCGGGCGAAAACGCCATCTCCGGGTAGGGCTGGCGCTTGAAGTAGTGGCGCAGGCACTGGAACCCCGTCTCCTCGTCGCCGCCCACGATGAGCCGAAGGCCCCGCTTCACCGGGGCTCCGGCTGCGGCCAGCGCCGCGAGCGCAAAGAGCGACGCGACGGTCGGGCCCTTGTTGTCGATGGCACCCCGCCCGTAGATCCGGCCGTCGATCACGACGCCCCCGAAGGGTGGCACGCTCCAGCCGCCGCCCGCGGGTACCACGTCCACGTGCGTCAGGACACCCACGAACGGCGCCCGGGGCCCCCAGTGAGCATGAACGGCGTGGCCGTCCACGTTGGCCGTCTCCAGGCCAAACTCCCGCGCCAGGCGATCCACGAACTCGAGGGCGGCGCCCACTCCCGGCCCGAAAGGCCGGCCCGGCTCAGGTGGAGCCTCCACCGACTCGATGCGCAGCAGCGCCGCCGTCTTGTCCACGAGATCCTGGCGGTGGGCATCAAGCCACGCAAAGGCCGCCGACTCTACCGCATCGCGCCCCGGCGGCCAACGGGACTGGCCGACCATGAACAGCTCCCCCCTCGCTCTCATACCCTCTCTCATGGCCCGCGTCGTATGGTGGTGCCGCATGGAGAGGGGATGAGCCTGCTTTATGAATGGCCCCGGCTCCTTTTACCTCTCGCGCCGCTGCTGCGGGGGTGAGACCCATCGAGACGCCGGCTGCCGTCCGGGGTCACAGGGCCTCTATACCGTCCAGAGGGGCGACACCCTGTTCGCCATCGCCTGGCGCTTCCAGGTCAGCCCCAACGCGCTCATTGCGGCCAATCCGAACGTCCTCAGGTGGTCGCCCATCCTCCCGGGCGAGGTGCTGTGCATTCCGGCGGCCGGTTCGTAGCGCACGTGACCGGCGTCCGGCCAGGCCCGCCCCGGGCCCGTCACTGGGAGGCGTGCGCCACGATCCCGTCGGAGCGCGTCAGTATCCCCTTGAAGAGGAATCCCACCTGGCGAAGCGCCGCCTCCATGTCGAATGCGTTGAGCGCCGAGACCGCGTCCACAGGGATCACGACCTTGTACCATCGCAGCGCCGCGCTCGCCGCCGTGTAGTGGACGCAGATGTTGGCGACGGTGCCGCAGATGATGAGCGTGTCCGCACCCACGAGCCGCAGCTCGTGGTCGAGGCTGGTGCCGTAAAAGGCGTCATAGCGCACCTTCCGGATGACCCGCTCGCCGGTCAGGGGTTTCAACTCGTCGACGATCTCGGCGCCCCACGTGTCCGCCAGGACGTGCTCGCCCCAGATGGCAAACTCGGGATCGCCGGAATGGTGCCAGTCCTGGGTGAAGAACACCGGCACGTGGTGGTGCCGCGCCAGTTCCAGGAGCCGCTTGATGGCCGGAACGGTACCCGGGGCGTCCGGCACGAAGAGCTTCCCCTCGGGCCGGCAGAAGTCGTTTTGCATGTCCACGACGACCAGCGCCGTACGCTCCGGGTCGACCTCCACCTTCGGCACCAGCTCGTATTCGGGTACTTCGACCGTGCGCGCCGCCATGCCCTGAACACCTCCGGTCCATTCTCGTAAGGCGAGGAAGGGGTGTCAAACGCGCCCGCCCAAATGGTGGGCGGAGGTGTGCGGTGTGAAACGGGATTTCCGCCGGAGGTCCCTGCGGCCGGGCGCCGCGCGCTTTGGCGGCCTCCTCCTCGTCGGCCTGATGCTCTCCCCCCCGCTCCTTGCGGGGTCGCCGGCTCAACGAGCTTACGAACTGCGGGGCATCTGGCTGGACAACGGCTACGTGGCCCGCCTCGACGCCAGGGCCGGCGTGGCGAGGCTGATGGACCAGCTCAAGGACGCCGGCTTCAACGCTGTCTTCGTCGAGACTCTCTACCGCGGTTACACCCTCTACGCCGGGCCCTACCAGGACATGCGCTTCGAGGGCTGGCCCGAGGATCCGCTCCAGGTCGTGGTGGAGGAGGCGCACCGGCGCGAGCTTCGCGTGCACGCCTGGATGTGGATGCTCGGGGCCGGCGTCCACGGCGAAGCCGGCCCCGTGCTCGCCGCCCACCCCGGCTGGGCCGACCGCAGCGTGAGGGGAAGGGCGTTCAGCGGGGCAGGCGGGGGCGTGCTCTGGCTTGACCCGTCGCGCGCCGAGGTACGGGAGTTCCTGGCCGAACAGGCGGCGTACGTGGCCCGCCGCTACGCCGTGGACGGCATCCACCTGGATTACATCCGCTACAGCGACGAGCTCAGCGACCCCTTTGGCTACGCGCCGCACGCGCAGGAGGCGTTCCGCGCTGCAACGGGCATCGACGTGGCCGGGCGCGCGCCCGAAGAGCTCCCTTCCGCCGAGCGGGCCGCCTGGAGATCGTGGCGGGAGGCGCAGGTCACGGCCGTCGTGCGGCAGGTGCGGGACAGCGTGGAGCGCACTGCCCCCGCCGCGGTCATCTCCGCGGCCGTCCTCCCCGAGCCGGCGCAGGCCCGGATCGTTCACCTGCAAAACTGGATCGAGTGGCTTGCGAACGGCCTCATCGACATAGCGATTCCCATGGCCTACACCTCGTCGCTGCCCAACCTGGCAGATATCCTGCACTCCATTGACGCCGAACTTGAGCGCCTGTCGCCGTACCGCAAACCCGAGGCCATGCGCTCGCGCGTCGCGCCGGGCCTGGCGCTGTTTGCCACCCGCCCGGAGGGGCTGGCCCAACAGGCGGCGCACGTGCGGGAGGCCGGCTTTGGGGGTGTGGTGGCGTTTAGCGCCTCCTACCTGAGCCTGCCGGCGCGCGGGGTGCTGGCGTCAGCGTTTTCGGCTCCGGCCGCCCATCCGCCCGCCCTGCGTGCCGAGATGGCGTCGCTTCCACCCCTCCCCCCGCAGCCGCTGCCGGAGGGGCCTGCCGCCCCCGCTGTCGCCGGGGCCGCCCCGGCTGGCCCGAACAAGGCGCGCCAGGCGACAGTCACGGTGGATTCCACGTTCCGGGGCTACTCGGCCGCCCCGCTCAACGACGGGCAGCTCAACGACGTCCTCGAGCTGGGGCGCTGGGCGCAGGTCGCGTGGGCTTCGGCCGAGCGGCCCGGCGACCATTTCGTGGAGCTGCGCTGGGCCCAGCCGCAGTCCATCTCCCAGGTGGACGTCTACTGGGCGCTTGACCGGGGCCGCTTCTTCAGCTCGAGCCGGCTGAGAATCGAGGTGGAAAAGGCCGATGGAGGCGGCTGGGAGACCCTGTGGGAGTATACGAGCCAGCCGACCCACCGCATCAGCCGCACCTCCGTCACCTTTGTACCCGTCACTGCTCGGGCGCTGAGGCTGGTGCAGCCGGCAGGCGGCGGCCCCCTGGGCCGGCCGGATTTGATGTGGATCGCCGAGGTTGAAGTATACGGGGAGGGTTGGTCAGGTCCCGGAGGGGAGGCTCGATAGTTTTAAGGGTACCCCACCCGGGTGGTGCCGGTGCCATCACCCTCCGGGCCGGCCAGTATGGGCAAGGCGATATAATGCGGCCTGTGGGGTAAGAAGGTGACGCCTTACGAGAGAGGGGGCCATTCATCCTATGGAGTCTGAAAAGCGTCCCAGGCGGCCAGGGCGCCTCGGATGGCTTGTCGCTTTGGCCACGGTCAGCTTTCTCGTCGGGGCCGCTTTGACGACCGCCGTCCTGGACATCGATTGGTCGACACAGAAGCGGGCCCAGACTCCCGTCGCCGAAGCCCAGACCGGCAGCGTTGCGCTGGTCGAAGCACCGGGCCTGGGCGGGGCGTACGTTTTGGCCGACATCGCCGAGCAGGTGAGCCCCGCCGTGGTCTTCGTGAGTGTCAAGTTCCCCCGGCCCACGGAGACGGCGCGGGATCCGTTCTTCGAGTTCTTCTTCGGGCCCATGCCAAGCCCCGAGCAAACCAGCGCCGGTACGGGGTTCATCATCTCGGAGGACGGCTACATCCTGACCAACCAGCACGTGGTGGGCAACGTCGGTGACAACCAGAAGATCACGGTCAAACTGTCCCTGCCGGACTTCAGCGCCGAGGTGCCCGCGCAAATGGTCGGCTCCAACTACGCCCTCGACCTGGCCATCCTGAAGATCCCGAAGCCGCGGGGGCTCGACAAGCTTCCGGTGGCGAAGCTGGGAGATTCGGACAGGACCCGGCCGGGCGAGTGGGTCATCGCCATCGGCAACCCGTACGGGGAGAAGCTCGAGCACACGGTCACCGTGGGCGTCGTCAGCGCCAAGGGGCGCTCCATCAGGGTCTACGACCGGGATGTGGGCCGCTACCGCTCGTACCAGAACCTGCTGCAGACGGACGCGGCCATCAACCCCGGCAACTCCGGCGGGCCGCTGGTGAACATCCGAGGCGAGGTCATCGGCATCAACACCGCCGTCAACACCGAGGGGCAGAACATCGGCTTCGCCATCCCCGTCAACGAGGCGAAGCGGGTGCTGGAGGACCTGATCAGCCAGGCCGGCAAGCCCAGCGCCAGGCCGTACATCGGCGTCACCCTCGAGGAGATCGACTCCCGGCTGGCGCGCTACCTCGGCCTCCCGGACACCAACGGCGCCCTGATCAGCACGGTGCAGCGCGGCTCTCCGGCCGATAAGGCGGGGCTGCGGGTCTACGACGTGATCCGCCGAATGGGTGAGCAGGAGATCACGTCGGTCGACGACGTCTTCAACGCCCTGGATCGCTACAGGCCGGGAGACGAGGTGCTCTTCCAGATCTTCCGCGACGGGCGCATCCTCACGGTGCCCGTAAAGATGGGCGAGCGACCCCCCGAGAGCCGATAATAGCCGAGAGAGCTGACGCACAGGGCCTCAAAAGCAGGCTGGCAGGCGAGAAGGCGTAGAGGGGAGTTCCCCTCTACGCCTTCCGTCTTTGGTCGCCGGGTGCCGTTGTTCTCGATCCAGTACTACCCGACGGGGCGTTATCTAGCCTTCCGCCGGTCTGGGCTGCTTGCCAGGGGGCTCGAGAATACCTTCCTGGTCCAGGATCCGCCGGCGCTCCGTCCGCTCCTGGCCGGCGGGCACCACCTTCGGTTCCGGCTCCGCCGCGGGCGTGGACGGCGCCGGGAGCTCCCGGCCCTCCACCGCAGCCAGGAACGTCTCCCGGTTCAACGTCTCCTTCTCCTGGAGCACCGTGACGACCCGCTCCAGCGCGTCCCGGTGTTCTTTCAGGATGCCAACGGCCTTCTGATACGCCTCCTCGATCAGGCGGCGTACCTCTTCGTCAATGGCCGCTGCGACCTGCTCGCTGTAGTTGCGGTCCCGGGCGATGTCCCGCCCGAGGAAAATGAGATCCTCGTGCTGGCGCCCGAACGTCAACGGCCCGAGCCGGTCGCTCATGCCCCAGGCCATGACCATCTGGCGCGCCAGCTTGGTGGCCTGCTCCAGGTCGTTCTGCGCCCCGGTGCTGATCTCCGAGAAGGCCAGCTCCTCGCTGGCGCGGCCGCCGAGGATATGCGCCAGGCGGTCGAGCAGTTCGCTTCGGGTCTCCACCATGCGATCCTCATCGGGCAGCACCATGGTGTACCCGCCCGCCAGGCCGCGGCCCACGATGGTCACCTTGTGCACCGGATCGGAGTGCGGCAGGAAGTGGGCCACCAGAGCATGTCCTGCCTCATGATAGGCCAGCACTTTCTTGTCCTGCGGCCGGATCACCCGGTGCCGCCGCTCCGGCCCCATCAGGACACGGTCGATGGCCTCTTCGCACTCGTCCATCGAGATGCGCTTCTTGCCGCGGCGCGCCGCCAGGATGGCCGCCTCGTTCATGAGGTTCTCCAGGTCGGCCCCCACGAAGCCGGGCGTCCGGCGGGCGAGCAGCTTCAGGTCGACGTCCTGCGACAGTGGCTTGTTGCGGCTGTGCACCTTCAGGATCTCGTAGCGGCCCTCCACGTCCGGCCGGTCCACGACCACCTTGCGGTCAAACCGCCCGGGCCGCAGAAGCGCCGGGTCGAGCACGTCGGGCCGGTTGGTCGCGGCCATGATGATGATGCCCGAGTTGGGCTCGAACCCGTCCATCTCGACCAGCAACTGGTTGAGCGTCTGCTCGCGCTCGTCGTGGCCGCCGCCAAGGCCCGCACCCCGCTGCCGTCCCACGGCGTCCAGCTCGTCGATGAACACGATGCAGGGGCTGTTCTTCTTGGCCGTCTCGAACAGGTCCCGCACTCGGGCCGCGCCGACGCCCACGAACATCTCGACGAAGTCGGAGCCGCTGATGCTGAAGAACGGCACGCCGGCTTCGCCCGCCACGGCCCGTGCCAGCAGCGTCTTGCCGGTGCCCGGCGGCCCGACCAGCAGGATGCCCTTCGGCACGCGGGCGCCCATGTCGACGAACTTGCGCGGGTGCTTCAGGAATTCCACGACTTCCTGCAGTTCCTGCTTGGCCTCGTCAAGACCCGCCACGTCGTTGAAGGTGACCTTGGTCTTCTCCTCGGTGTGCAGCCGCGCACGGCTCTTGCCGAACGACATGGCGCGGTTGGAGCCGCCCTGCATCTGGTTGAGGATGAAAAGCCAGATCCCGACGAACACGACCAGGGTTAGGAGCTGGGGAAGGAGATTGAGCCACCACGGTGGGTTGGGCGGCGGCTCGGCGGAAACCGGCACCCCCTTCTCCTCCACCTTCCGCATGACCTCCTGGGCGGTGTTGGACGGGATGTAAGTCACGAAGCTCGCATTATCCTTCAGCGTGCCCTCGAGGCGCTGCTCGCCCACGAAACGCACGCTCGCCACCTGTCCCGAGTCGAGAAGGCGTGTGAACTGGTAATATTCAATCTGGCGCTTGCTCTCGGAGGGGGAGTAGAAGGTGCTGACGATGGCGATGAGCACCACTGCCACCAGCAGGTACAGGCTGACGCCCCTCAGGAACCTGTTCATCTCCGCCCCTCCCCTCCGGTCACGTCTTCCCATGCCGCTTTCACGTCCTCCAGTGACACATCACGCCGGGACGTGCGGCCCGGCGCCCTTGCTTTCAGGGTCATTATAGCATAGGGGATCCGTCGGCTCCGGGCGCCTGCGGCGCCAGCTCGAGGCGCAGACGCCCGCGCACCAACCTCCCCCAAACCCCCCCTGGCAACTGAACCACCGCGCCGCCGCGCCGCCGGCGCACCGCATCCAGGAGGGCCTCCACGTGAACCAGCCCGAGCTCGCCCCGGTGGCCTCCCGATACCTCTTCGAACGCCCGTACCAAAACCCGCCGCGCAAGCGCCGGGTGCAGCGCCACAAGCGCCTTGACGCTGAGCTCGACGCTGCCGGGAGCGCTGCGGGCAGCGGCCTCCCACGCTTCATCGGCCCGGGCCTGCATGAAGGCCTGTTCGTCGAGTGCCACTCGCGCCAGCCTTACCAGCGCCTCACGCACCCCGGGGCGGAAGCGGGATTCGAGGTACGGGAGCAGTTCGAGGCGGATGCGGTTGCGCAAAAAACGGGTGGAACGGTTGCTTTCGTCTTCTACCGGCTCGAGGCCGGCCGCCTCGCAGTAGGCCAGGACGTCCCGCCGCCACACGTCGATGAGCGGGCGCACGAACACGCCCCTCACGGGCCGAATGCCGGCCAGGCCTCCCGGGCCGGTCCCCCGGATCACCCACATCATCACCGTTTCGGCCTGGTCGTCGGCGGTGTGACCCAGGGCAACCCGCCGGCAGCGCCGTTCCTGCGCGATCCGTTCCAGCGCAGCCAGGCGCACCGCCCGCGCGGCGCTTTCCAGCGAAAGCCCGTGGGCCCGAGCGTATCCGGGAGCGTCGGTGCAGTGCAGGACGAAGGGAATGCCAAGCCGTCCGGCCAGCGCCCTGGCCGCCTCGGCGTCCCGGTCGGCCGATTCTCCCCGAATGCCGTGGTGAACGTGAGCGGCCTCGACGTCCAGCTTCAGGCGGGGTGCCAGGAGTGTCAGGGCATGGGCGAGCGCCGACGAGTCCGGCCCGGCTGAAAGCCCCACCAGCACCCGGTCGCCCGCGGTCAGCATCCGGTAGCGAGCGATGGTGCGGGCCATGACCAGAAAAAGCCGGGTGCGGCGCAGGTGAGCGGCCGGTCGGGGTGCGGTTATCGCCCGTGTCGCCCCCATCCGGGACAAAAAAGACGGCCCGCAGGGGGAGCCGTCAACGACAGTGGAAGGCAGACAGCCACGCAGATGATGACTAAGCCACCGCCCGCCTCCTGCAGGCGGGCCTCACCCTATCAGGTCCCCGTCTTGGCCTGAGCCTGAGTGTTGGCCCAGTACGCCAGGACTGCCACGATGATGCCGGCGACGACGCTGATCCACTTGAGCGGATCGAACTGAACGAACCAGGGCAGGATGATCAGGAGCACGCCAACGATCACGTTGACCCAGTTCTGCCACATGGCCTTTAGACCCCCCTCGAATGGTGAAGGCCTGGGCATCTAACTCGCCGCCAACCGTCGCTGGCTCTGCCTCCCTGTCGGTGCCGCCGCCCTTACGGGCCGCCGGAACCCGTCCCCAGTATAGGCCGGAACGCCCGCAACGTCAAGCTGCCGCACGCTCAGGACCGCCAGCGTCAAGTCGTCCGGCCACCTGCCCCCCGCCACCGCCTCCAGGCACCCCACCAGGCGTTGCGCCAGTTGATCCGCCGGCGAGGCCCCTGCTCCGGCCGACAGCAGCACCTGCTGCAGGCAGGCCTCCCCCGCCTCGCCCAGCTCTGCAGCGCCGTCGGTCGCCATCAGCACCACGTCCCCGTCCAACAGCGAGCGCTGGACCACCTCCGCTTCCACCCCCGCCACGATGCCCGCCGGCAGCGCCTGGCCCTCGATGAGTTCGACCCGGCCGCCCCGGTAGAGGAACGTCGGGTAAGCACCCGCTTTGGCGAGTTCCAGTTCCCCGGAAGCCAGGTCGAACACCGCCACATCCAGCGTCGCAAAGCGCTCATCCGGGGATCTCGCCAGCAGCACGGCGTTGGCGATGGCGATGGCGGATGCGGCGCCGGCCCCGGCGGCGAGGGCCGCTTCCGCCAGCCGAACGGCCGTCTCGCTCTCCTGGGCCGCATCGGGGCCGCTTCCCATTCCGTCGCTGAGGATGACGCACGTGAGCGCCGGGCCCAGGGTGACCCGGGCGAAGCTGTCCCCCGAACACGTCTCGCCCGCCCGGGTACGGGAGGCAAAGGCGCACGACACCTCCCACAGCGCGCGCCGCACCAGGTGCACCTCACAGCCATGGCCGCCGGGGCGGGACAGACCGTGGCGGCACGCCATGCGAGAGACCTCCCACAAAACCCCCTCCGCCTGCGCGGCCAGTTGCGTGAGGGAACGGGCGCACGATTCGGGGGCGCGGCAGGGCCCCACCCGTTCCACCATCACCTCGCGGCGGGCGCCTGATCCCGCTACCACGACTTCACGTGCCGGCGTCCCCGCTCGTGCCAGGTGGCGCGCCAGGCGTTCGGCGGCCTCCTCGTCGAACGACTGAAAGTGCCCGGAGGCGATGCGGATCACGTCGTGAAGCACCTTCTGCGTCACCTCGACCTGCGTGACGAGGCGCCGCGCCTCTGCCTGCGAGCGCTGCCCGGCAGCCCGCAGAACCCCCATGATGCGGGCCGCATCGCCTACCGCCCCGGTCAGGCGGACCGGCTGGATGCAGCGCTGCCTCAGGGAAGCCGACATCATTTCCGGCTGAGCCTGGCCCGCCGCCTCGGCCGCCTCCAGGAAAGCGAGCACGTCATGGAAGCTGGCGTTCGCGCACGCGTCCCAGCAGTGCGAGAAACAGGGGCAGGAAGCGCACGCCCGCTGCTGCACCATTTCAACGTACTCGACCCCGTCCGACGCGGCCGGCATGGGCCCCGCGGCGGCCATCTCGTAAGCCGCCCGGAGGGCGTCGATCACCCTTTCGGCGCCCGAGACGCTCTCGGAAAGGCGCTGCTCCAGCCATGACACGGCCAGGCGCCCCGGCACGGCAGCGGCAGGCGCGCCGCCGGGATGGGCAGGGACGCCCACCGAGG
>JBFMCJ010000082.1 GCA_040754675.1 Bacillota bacterium | reverse complement strand
GCCCGCAACCCCAAAAACTCATACATCAGTTCCACTTGACACGCCTACCCCATTCTCGCTTGTCGCTACCTTCCAGCCCGCCAGAGGGTCCGGCTACACCCGGCGCCAGCGCCAGGGGCGCCACCCCAGCACGGTGGGCCTCTTTCACGCGAGGGGCCCCACTGCTTCCTCGGCCGCCCGCAGGATGTCGCCCGCGCTGACCGGCTCCTTCAGCCGCGCCAGGTCGGGCGCAGGCAGACGATCTTCCTCAAGGGGCGGAACGTGACGGCGAATCAACTGCCACACCGGTCCCGTACCCGCACCCAGCCCCCGCGGCCCCAGGAACTCCACCGCCTGCGCCGCCGCCAGCAACTCCGCCGCCAGCACCCACTCCACATTCTCCAGCACCCGCCGCGCCTTGCGCGCCGCCCACGGACCCATCGATACATGATCCTCCTGCCCAGCAGAAGTGGGTATCGAATCCACACTCGCCGGATGCGCCAGCGTCTTGTTCTCCGACACCAGAGCCGCAGCCGTGTACTGCACCAGCATCAGACCAGAACACAACCCACCCGACCTCGTAAGAAACGCAGGAAGCCCACTATGCCCCGGATTCAGAAGACGCTCCAGCCTCCGCTCCGATATACCACCCAGCGCAGCCAGAGCTATGCACGCATAATCCAGCGCCATCGCCACCGGCTGCCCATGAAAATTGCCACCCGATATAACTAAACCCTCCTCCGGAAATACCAGCGGGTTGTCCGTCGCCGAGTTGATCTCCCTCTCCACCACCTCCGCCAGGTGCGCCAGAGCATCCCGACACGCCCCGTGCACCTGGGGAACACACCGCAGAGAGTAACCATCCTGGACACGCAGCTCCCCCGGACCAGTAAGCAGGGTGCTGCCCTCCGTAAGCCGCCGAATGTTCCGGGCCACCTCCTCCTGACCCGGATGGGGACGGGCCATCTGCACCAGAGGATGAAAAGGCGCTATCTGCCCCCGCAGCGCCTCCAGACTCAGCGCAGCAGCTACATCAGCCGTCCCCACCAGCCGACGAGCCTCGCTCGCCAGCAGACAACCCATCGCACTCATCACCTGAGTGCCGTTGATCAGGGCAAGACCTTCCTTCGCCCCCAGCACCACAGGCTCAATCCCCGCCCGACGCAGAGCCTCCCCCCCAGGCAACCGCTCCCCGCGGTAGAAGGCCTCCCCTTCCCCCATCAGCACCAGCGCCACATGGGCCAGCGGCGCCAGATCACCACTGGCACCCACCGACCCCTTCTCCGGCACCACCGGGTGCACACCCCGGTTCACCATCTGCACCAGCGTCTCGATAACCTCCAGACGAATCCCCGAGTAACCCTTCAGCAGCGCATTCGCCCGCAGCGTCATCGCAGCCCGCACCACGTCCTCGGGAAGCGGATCCCCTACCCCAGCAGCATGACTGCGAATCAGATTGCGCTGCAGCGCAGCAGCCTGCTCCGGCGAAACCACCACGTCCGCCAGCCGCCCGAACCCGGTGGTGACACCATACACCACCCGCCCCTCGGCGACGAGACGCTCCACCTCTTCCCGCGCCGCCTTAACCCGACGGGCAGCCTCCTCCCCCACCTTGACCTTCCAACCCCGACGCGCTACGCCCTCCACTTCCAGCACCGTAAGGGTCGACCCGGTCAGCACCACGGTCTTCACGTTGCTGCACTGCCCCCCTCACACCCCAGGTTTCCAGGCAGTCCTCATCACCGGCTGCGGCGGGACCACGGCCCACCACCCAGCGAAAGCACTGGGGGCACCCGGCCGGACCCCTCCGCGCTTGCGCAGAACCCGCCACCGGAGCCCCGGGCGCCATCCCGTGAAGTTGTAGGGACGCATTCTACACAGCTTCGCCGTGTCCCGCCCCCGCCGGACTACTCCAGCATGGGGATGCGGATCCCTTTCTCCCGGGCGCAGCGGATGGCTGCCTCGTAACCCGCGTCGGCGTGGCGCACTACCCCGGTACCCGGATCGGTCACCAGCACCCGCTCGAGGCGCCGGTCCGCCTCATCGCTCCCGTCACACGCCACTACCATCCCGGCGTGGATGGAATATCCGATGCCTACCCCGCCCCCGTGGTGCACGCTGACCCAGTGAGCTCCCGCGGCCGTGTTCACCAGGGCATTGAGGATGGGCCAGTCGGCAATGGCGTCGCTGCCGTCCAGCATGCCCTCACTCTCCCGGTACGGGGAGGCCACAGACCCGCTATCCAGATGGTCGCGCCCGATCACCACCGGAGCCTTCAGCTTCCCCGTCCGGACCATCTCGTTGAATGTCAAGCCAATACGGTGCCGCTCCCCGTAGCCAAGCCAGCAGATGCGCGCGGGCAGTCCCTGGAAAGGCACCTTCTGCCTGGCCAGCCGAATCCAGCGGGTCAGCGTCTCGTTTTCGGGGAATTCGCGCAGGATTACCTCGTCGGTCCGGTAGATGTCCTCGGGATCCCCGGACAGGGCCGCCCAGCGGAACGGCCCGCGACCCTCGCAGAACATGGGCCGGATGTAGGCCGGCACAAAACCGGGATAGGCAAAGGCGTCGGAGAACCCGGCCTTGTGCGCCTGTCCCCTCAGATTGTTGCCGTAGTCGAAGACCACGGCCCCCTTGCGCAGGAAGTCCACCATGGCACGGCAGTGCACCGCCATGGTCTCCATGGACCGCCGCACGTACTCCTGCGGGTCGCGCGCCCTCAATTCCGCGGCCTGTTCGACCGTCAGGCCGGCCGGGATGTAACCCCCCAGGGCATCGTGGGCCGACGTCTGGTCAGTTACCACGTCCGGCACGATCCCCCTTCTGACCAGCTCAGGGTGCGCTTCGGCCGCGTTGCCCAGCAGGGCCACGGACACAGCCTCCCCGGCGTCACGAGCACGCAGCACGATGTCGAGGGCTTCATCGAGAGAGGTGACCGCCCGGTCCACCAGCCCCTTGTCCAGGCGGCGCTTGATGCGGGCGGGGTCCACCTCAACGATGAGGCCCGCGCCCCCGTTCATGGTGATGGCCAGGGGCTGGGCACCCCCCATGCCACCCAGGCCGGCCGTGAGCACGAAACGCCCCTTCAGGCTTGCCCCGAAGTGCTGGCGCGCCACCTGGGCCAGGGTCTCGTAGGTACCCTGGATGATCCCCTGGGCGCCGATGTATATCCAGCTCCCCGCGGTCATCTGACCGTACATGGTCAGGCCCCGCGCTTCTAGCTGCCAGAAGTTATCCCAGGTGGCCCAGGCCGGGACCAGCATGGCGTTGGAGATGAGCACGCGGGGGGCCATGGGGTGGGTGTTGAAGACCGCCACGGGCTTACCCGATTGCACCAGCAATGTCTCGTCGTTCTCCAATTCCCGCAACGTCCGTACAATGGCATCGAAGCATTCCCAGTTTCGCGCCGCCTTGCCGGTGCCACCGTACACGATCAGTTCCTCGGGTTTCTCGGCCACCTCCGGGTCCAGGTTGTTCATCAGCATCCGGAGGGCGGCTTCCTGCGGCCATCCCTTGCATGAGATGTGATTGCCTCGTGGAGCACGGATGGTCGTCATAATGGCATCCCCTCCTCACGCCGAGACTGCACCAATACAGCCTTATAGCATCCCCCAAGCCCTTGTTATCCCAACAGAACTCTTGGATACCAGCTCTCCGGAGCGGAGAATGCTATGCCCAGACTACACCCCCCAGTCGCCCAGCCCCCAGCATCCGTCCAACAACCGTGGCTCCGGGTACCCAGCGCCACCGGGCAAGGCGGGATAAATCAAGACGCGGGTACGACTGCCTGCGTCACCAGTCAGTTCAGCTTTCTGCGAGCCTGCCCTCACGGTAGGCCTGTAGGTACCGCCCACAGTACTCGTCCCGGCCCAGCACCACCTCAGCCGCTCGCAGGAGGGCCATCAACCTGGCATCCAGCGGGTCAAGGATCACCGCATCAAGTCCGGCAGACATGGCGGCTACCAGGAAGGCCGGATTCAGCAGCCGGCGCTGGGGCAGCCCGAAGGAGACGTTGCTCAGGCCGCAAATGGTGTGCACACCCGGGTATTTCTCCCGCAGGACGCGGATTGCCTCCAACACTGCCACCCCGGCCCGGTAATCGGTGCTCACCGGGCGCACTAGGGGATCCACGTAAATGTCCTCAGCAGGAACCCCTGCCTCCATCAGGTCCTCCACCAGCCGGCTGCCCTTTTGCACCGCCTCCTCAGCCGAAGACGGCATGCCGGAATCGTCCAGACAAAGCGCCACCACCCCGCACCCGTACCGCTTCACCAGTGGGAGCACCGCACGGAAGCGTTCCCGCTCGGCGGTTATGGAGTTAAGCAGCGCCTTGCCCTGGTGCACCTCAAGGGCGGCTACCATGGCCGCCGGGTTGGGGCTGTCCACACAGAGCGGCACGTCGAGTGCCCCCTGGATGGTGGTCACCAGCCAGCGGAGCGCCTCCGGCTCATCCGCAAGCAACGTTCCCGCGTTCACGTCGATGAAGTCGGCCCCGGCCTCTCGTTGCCGGGCAGCCTCCCGGACCACAGCCCCGGCATCCCGCCGGGCGACCACAGCAGTCATCCCTTTTCTGCTGGTGTTGATCCTTTCTCCGACGATTAGCACTTGCCCCACCTCCGGCTATCGTATCTCACTGAAAACAACCCGCATCCGTCAACAACGGCGGGCACTGCGAAGACGATAACGCACCCTTGCGGAGTGCCGCCAAATGCATGATGAGCTGCGAAGCGGTGAAACGGACCCCGCATTACATCGGGACCAACTCCACGTAGCCTCCCCCGTAACCTGGCTTGCAGGGACCACGAGAACCACGCAAGCGAGAGGGGATGACCTGGGCAAGGAGCACCGGATCAGGCCGTGATGTTCTCCCACGACCGGTGGCAAACTGCTTCGAACACGAATCGGATCAGGGTGTAGTAGTCAAATACCGGGAGCCCGAATTCCCTCTGGATGGCACGGGCATACGGTGGGTAGCTGCTACATTCGAGCACCAGCGCACCGAGGTCCGGGTTCCGGCGTACGAACTCGCCTACGTTTCGCAGGATGTCCGCCTCCGCAGCCGCTACGTCCAAATCCTGCCCCCGGTAGAATACCGCCTCGAACGCTGGCGCCCGCCCGTCGTCCTCAACCCCCATGATCTTAACCCGCATTCCTTTCGTGATCCCCACTGCCTCCAGGTGGTTGGGGGTCAGGAACTTAGCCTCCGCTACGCATACTCCTACCGTGAGGTGCGGTCCAAGCATTCGCTCGACCCAAGGTACCTGCATGAGGCTGGAAAGGAATACGGGCACCGATACCGCTGCCGCCACTTCTCTTTGATAGAGGGCCAGGTACCCGCACTCTGCGGTGATGGCCCCCACGCCTTCCCGCTCCAGTGCCTGAGCGGCCTCCACCACCCTGTCCACCGGGTAATCGGCCAGCCGCCGGGTAGCCGTTACTATGTCGAGCCCTTCGACCCTTCGGTAAAGCACCGGGAAATCGTAGGTCAGGGCGTTGCGCACATCCCCGGGGATGCACGCGTAACTATCGTCCAACGCTAGGATCCCGATGGGTATCCCGTAGGCTAGAATCCCCTTCCTCACCTTCGCTCTCAGGGTCATCAGTCTGGCTCCCCCTTTTCAGATCACTTACTGCCCTCGGACCGGGGTCCTCCAGTTGCAAACCACTCGGGAGTAGTGCCGTAACGGGACCGGTAATAGGCAAGCAGCGCCTCGTGGCAATCCTCATCCAGCGGCTGGCACGCCCAGTCCTGCAGGCGGGACTCCCAGGCTTGTCGCAATTCGTCGGCCAGTCCTTCACGGGAACGCGACCTGTACCTGGGGATCCAGAGTTCTTCCCGAAGGTACCTACACGTTGACTCGGCCATCAGGAAATGCCCCGCCTCAATTCCTTCCCGGATAAGGTCGGGTCCAGCTCGCCCCTCCTCGAGGTTGAACCCCTTGAGCAGTCTCAGGACAACCGAGAACAGTTCTTCGTCGAGCATGAACTTCTCGTAAGAAATGGACGCGAAGGAATCCAGAACGCCCAAGGCCTGCAAGACGAAGTCGGCTCCCGCCGCAGCCGTCACGAGCAGGTTCAGCATCGACTTCGTACCCGGCCCGCACATCCAGGCCGGTGCTGTCCGTGAGCGACCCGCCGCCCCGGAAAGGCAGGCCCAGCCAGTGGCCCAGTTGAGCTGCTGCAGCTGTCAGCAGGGGCATTTCCGCACGCCCCAACGCCGGCTTCATCGTGAGCATGTCGCACGGACACGACACGTTGCCGTACACCACCGGAGTGCCGGGGCCTATGAGTTGCACGAACACCAACCCGGCCAGGATTTCCGCATGAGTCAGAACCAGCGTGCCGGAAAGCGTGACGGGGCTGGTGGATCCGGCCATGCCGCAAGAAGCTAGTACCACCGGCTGGCAGGCACGGGCAAACTCGATCAGCCCCTGGATCGACTCCCGGTCGTACCGCAGGGGCGACGTGGGATTGACGGTGGCGATGACAAACTTCGCGCCTTCCGGCCTCCCCCAGTCCTCCTCAATTCCCATGGCCAGCCGTGCCATTTCGATCGAATCCCGGGCCGCGTGGGCTCCATCGGCGAAGCCGTGTACGGGCTTGTCGGAGAACCACAGGCTGCACAGCATCATGAAAGCGTACCTTTGGTCAACCGGCACGTCCCAGGGAACAACCATTCCTCCACAACTGACCTGGACACAGGGGCTACCCTGAACCAGCTTCACCAACCGGATGCAGTCGCCTGCTTTCGCCGGGCGCCGCTCGCCCTCTCCCGTCACCACGTACACGGCGCCGCTGGCCGCAGCCAGCACCGGCCCGTTGCCGCCTATCGTCACTCGACGGGAGGGGTTCCGCCCCAGCAACGAAAAGGAGCGGGGCACGGTCTCCAGCGCCGCCTCCACCAGGTGGGCGGGGAGAAACACCCGCGATCCCTCCACCCGCGCCCCGCGGTGCCGGAACATTTCAAGTGCCTGCTCGTCACGGAAATCGACACCAACCTGCTCCAGGACGTCCAGTGCCCAGCCGTGTATCCGGTTAATGTCGGAAACCGTCAGAGGTTGTACAGCTAGTCTCACTGGTCCTACCTCCAACCTCAGACCCTGACTCACTTGCCGCTACGCAGACCAGCAGTCCATTCGTTGCATGGCAAACAACTCCAGACCCCGCCCGTGAAGCTGCCTGAAGGCAACGTCCCCGTCTCTCGTGCCAGTTGCGGGCAACCTGCAGGTGATGACCACCCGCAGCACATCCGCCCGAGGCATGACCCTTTCTGCCTTGCTGACGGAGGATCGCCGCCGGGGTGCACTATTCGGCACCCGGATCTCTCGCCCTTGCGGCTTGCACCCCCGCGACAACCGGGAAAGCACCCTCCAAAAGGGCGGGCTCCCGCCGCTACTCCGTCCGCCTCGGAACGGCACTCCGCATGAGAGATGGCGATCATGGGTCCCTCGTCCTCTCCTCGGCGGATGTCGGCTAGCCGCCAGTTGCTCAGGCCGGATGGTGCCCCCCCTTACAGGAACACCCGGAGCCCATGCTCTTCAGCGATGCCACAGCCCAACCGGCAGGCCAAATCACGCACTTTGCCAGGTTTGATACCCTTCATGGGTCCAACCGGATCACGCTCCTCGCTCCGATGCAGGATGCTCGCCGTGGGGGTCTCCATATCGACGAGTTCAGTCGCCGCCGGGCAACCTGCAAAACCGATCTCCATTAGCGTGTTCGGAAGTGCCTATGGTGTTGGCCTATCCAGCGCGGTTATAGACAGGTCAGAAGGGACGCCTCCAGCACTAAAAACCCCACTCTCGACCGGCCCGCCCCCAGGGTGACGGCAACCACCCCTGGGCGCCGTCCCTCACTGAAGCTGGGAATGCATTCTCCAGCTTCCGCCCGGCAAAGCCTCTTCCCGCACCCAGCACCGCCCTCTTCCGCACGTCACGTTCCCTCCTGCACGTGCTCCTCCCCCGCGGCATGCCCCTCTCCTGGACGGCCTCTCTTTGCACACGCCCACAGTCTCCGCCCAATTCACCGCCCTTACCACCTTGGGGGGAACACTCGCCCACCGCGCAGCCATGACTGCGGATGAGGTTCCGCCGCAACTCCTGGATCCTCTGTACCGCCTGTACCGCGCCAATGCTGTTGCCAAAGCCCCGAAACCGGTGTTTACCCCCTAAAAGGGACACCCTGTCTCGATCGCACCCTCGACAACCACCCGACCCTCTCCAGGCGTTCTTTAACCCCGCGCGCCAAGCCAACCTTGCGGCCGCGGCAAGCGACTTCCCCCACGTCCGTGGTAGGAAGCGATCTCCCGGTCAGCTCTATCATCGGCTTTCTCCTGCGCCTGCCCGGCTACCAGGCTGGTTGTGGCCCCCCAGCCAAGAGCACGAGCTGAATGGGCACACTCCCACGACACCCCGAGGGGCTACCCCCCACGAAGCGGACGGTCGCGAAGTCCCACCAAAGCAGGGCCAGGAGCCCCCCTTGACCCGGTAACCTCCACTTCCATGTTCCACCCAACCGTCCTCCGTTCCCACTCACGGGGATCCGCGCCTGTCCCATAATCGCCTACCCGCGCTCCCTAAAGCACCAGCCATGTCGCAGCGATGAAATCCGCTTGCTCCCCTGTCGGGCCGCCCGGGGCGGGCCTCAGGAACGCGGCCGTATACCCCGGGCGCCAAACAGCTTGAAGCAACTGCGGAAGGTGATCATCCCCACCAGCCGACCGTTTTCCTCGACCGGCAACCAGGTTAGCCCGCGCACCAGCATTTCCTCGAGCGCCTGACCCACGGGGGCAAAGGCATCCACTCCGCGGTGCAGTGGTGCCACCACCGGACCGTCGATGATGCATCCGGGGGCTAGGTTCTCCCGCCGCACGACTCCCGCAAGCACCCCGTCTCCGCTGACAACCACCGCCGCATCCCAACCACCCAGGAGGGCGTCGACATCTCCGGCCACGGTCCCAATCCTCGCCCGGGGGAAGTCGGTAACCATCACGTCCCTCACGGGGACCGCCGCCAGGTAGTTCAGGAATCCCCGCAGGCCCACGAAATTCGCCACGAAATCGTCTACCGGCCGCTCGATGAAATCCGCCGGCCGCCCGAGTTGGACCAGTCTACCGGCCCGCATCAGAGCTACCCGTCCACCCAACCTGAATGCCTCCTGGATGTCGTGGGTCACGAAGACGATGGTCTTGCTTAACTGAGCGTGAAGCCGGATGAGCTCGTCTTGCAACTGCTCCCGGGTCAAGGGATCCAGGGCTCCAAACGGCTCGTCCATGAGAACCACCTCGGGGTCCGCCGCCAGAGCCCGGGCCACACCCACCCTCTGCTGCTGGCCGCCGCTCAGTTCGGCCGGATACCGCCCCAGGACCGACTCGGGCATCCCCACCAGCTGGATTAGCTCTTCGGCCCGTCGGCGTTGCTCTTCCCGGAGACGCCCGGTGATCCTGAGCACGAAGGCAATGTTCTCCGCCACAGTCATGTGGGGGAACAGCCCCACCTGCTGAATGGTGTAGCCGATACGCCGGCGAAGCTGCACCGGGTCAACTCGGCTGATATCCTCTCCGCCTACCCTGATGGTGCCCGAGCTGGGATCGATGAGGCGATTGATCATCTTGAGCGTGGTGGTCTTGCCGCATCCCGACGGTCCAATCACGGCAATCATCTCGCCCTTTTCGATCCTCAGGGTCACGTGATCGACCGCGACCAGACCACCTGGGTAGACCTTGCACACGTCCTCGAGCTCGATCATCGCCGGACCCCGTCCCGATCCCGGCCCTAAAACGGCCACGCCTTCCACGCCCTCCGGCCCTCCCCACAAGCCGGGAGACACCTCATTCACCGGAGACCGAGCTTCCGCAGAAATTCTGCCGCCACCTCGGCGGGATCCCGCTTGTTGACGTCAACCTCGTAATTCAAGGCCACCATGGTTTCCTCGTTGATCTTTCCGGCTAGGGCGCCCCAGATATCTCTCAGTTCTGGATACTTCTTCAGGGTATCCATGCGCACGATGGGGCAGCAGTAGTAGGGGACAAAGAACCTCTTGTCATCTTCGAGAATGACTAGGTCGTACACCCTCAGTAGCCCGTCGGTGGTGAAGGCATCGATTACATCCACCTTGCCTTCCGCCAGCGCCTTGTACTTGAGGCCGATCTCGAGCTGAACTTTCTTGCAGTCGAAGCCGTACGTCTCGACGAGCCCATCGTAACCGTCCTTCCGCTCGAAGAAATCGGGCTCGGCCCCAAACCGCAGGCCCTTGATCTTCGCCAGCTCCGAACAGGTCCTCACATTGTGCTTGGCCGCAAAGTCCTTAGTCACCGCCAGCGCGTAGGTGTCGTTGAATCCAAGAGTGGGCAGCCAGGTGATGCCGAACTTCTCCTCGTACGCCGCCTTCACCTTCTCAAACACCACATCCGGGTCGTGAATGGGTTCTTGCTTCAGCACGAAGAGCCAACCGCTCGAAGTGTACTCCGGGTAGGCATCGAACTGGCCGCTCGTTATCCCGGCGTGCAGAAGTTCCTTGCCCTGAAGATGGAACTTACGTTCTACCTTAAAGCCGTGCTTTTCAGCCAATTGAGCCATCAGCTCTGAGCAGATTAACCCCTCCGTCCACTGCTCGGCCCCTATGGCGATTTTCTTCTCCGCCGGCGCAGGAGCCGGACCCGCCTGCGGCTGCTCGGCCTTCTTGGTCACGCACCCCACTGCCAGCACAATCATCACCGCCACTGCCACCAGAACCTGCGAGGCAATCGCAGCTCTCTTCAGCATAACATCAGCCTCCTCTCTGTGGTACTTCCCGTCAAACCCCATGTACTTGTCCCTTGACCCGCATCCGATCGCTCTCTTTCTGCCCCCGAAACGCAGGACGCGACATCAGCCTCCTTTCCACGAGTCCCAGGATCCAATCGACCAGCACGGCCAGCAACGCCACTGGCACCGCGCCGGCTATGATCATGGCATTGTTCACCGTGCTGATCCCCCTGAATATCAGCACCCCTAGCCCTCCTGCCCCGATCATGGCGGCGATGGTCGCCGTCCCGATGGTCATGACCGTCATAGTCCGCAACCCGGCCACGATTACCGGCATGGCTAAGGGCAGTTCGATGAGCCAGAGCAGTTGCCTGTCCGTCACCCCCATGCCGGTGGCAGCCTCCACCACCGCCGGGTCAACCCCCGTAATGCCCACGTAAGTGTTCCTCACTACCGGCAGGAGCCCGTAGATGAACAGAGCCACCAGAGCAGGAAGCTCTCCTATCCCC
>JBFMCJ010000081.1 GCA_040754675.1 Bacillota bacterium | reverse complement strand
GAGGCGGCGCTGTCGGGCATTGCTTTCACGGCGAGAAGTGGAGACGCCATGGCCCACATCGAGCAGAGCGGGCTTGTCATCCCCGAGCTGGCCCGGGAGGGCGCGTTTGGCGAGCGGCCGGCGCTGCACCTCAACCTGCTGGCTTGAGCCGGCGCCCGGCACCTCCCTAAAGCGGGCGCGCGGGGCGACCGATAATACTGGAAGGAAATTGCCTGTTTTCACAGGGATCCCCAGGCGAGCCACGTCCAGGGGTGACAGGAGCAGATGCACGGATGGTGACCGTCGGCACCGTCTTGCGTTCGGCCTGGCGCGGTACCTCACCCGAGCTATCCGTTATCCCCGACCTGCCCGCCTCTGCCGTGCGCCACCCGGCAGGAGCCGCAGCCCAAGGGGTTGGGCTGGGAGAGGTCGGCGTCGGCGCGACCGGGGGCGCTGCGACCCAGACCGAGGAGGACCTGCCTGTACGGGGCCGTTCCGGGGCTTCGCTCCTGTCGAAGACGGCAGACCTGATCAATCAGATCCTCGAAGAGTCGCACAGGCGCCTGAAGTTCAACGTCCACCAGGACACGGGCCGCATCTGGGTCCAGGTCATCAATACCGAAACGAACGAGGTCATCAAGGAGATCCCGCCAGAACGCTACCTCGACCTGGTGGCGCGCATCTGGGAACTCGTGGGAATCGTCGTGGACGAGCGGGCCTGATGCGGGCCCGGTACCATCACGCGGCAGGCACCGCCGCCGCCGGCTGAACCGTGCTCAGAAGCTCGTTTACCGACGTGATGGCCACGCCCACGGTGGAATCGCTGGCGCCGTAGTAGACCAGCACCTCGCCGTCGGGCTTCTGCACGGCTCCGCAGGTGAACACCACCGACCCGAAGAAGCCGCTTCTCTCGTAGGGTTCGACAGGTGTCATGATCGGGTCCAGCGACCGCCCCAGCACCCGGTGCGGGTTGTCGCGGTCCAGCAGCAGCGTGCCCAGGCAGTAGCGGCCGCCCACCGCGCCGTGGTAGATGGCGAGCCATCCCTCCGGTGTCTCGATCGGGACAGCACCGCCTCCCACCCGGCCCCCGTCCCACATGCCGGGCCGGGCGCTGATCACCTGGTGGTGTTCGCCCCAGTGAACGAGGTCGGGCGAATACGCAAGCCAGATCCCGGGGGCGGCGAACGCTCCGCTGGAGGGGCGATGCAATGCGGCGTATCGCCCCGCCGACCGCCCGGGGAACAGCACGACGTTCTTGTTCTCGGGCGGGAAGATGATCCCAATCCGCTCGAACTGGCGGAAGTCGGTCGTCCTGATCAGCGAGACCGCCACACCCCGCGGCGAGACGGCCGTGTACGCCACGTAGTAAGCGCCGTCGATCTGCGTGACGCGCGGGTCCTCCACGCCGTATACCTCGTAAGGGGTGGCCGGCAGAATGGTCGGGTGGTGGTCAACGGTAAAGTGGAATCCGTCCCGGCTCCTGGCCACGCGCAGGTGTGAAACGCTGCTCAGGTACTGCCGGCCCTGATAGACGATACCGCGGGGATCCGAGAGATCCAGGCCGGGCGCGTTGCGATCGACCCACTGCACCTCGAGCTGCGGTACAGGCCCCGAGAGATCCACCATCGGGATCCCGATCTTGCCGGCGTCCGCCGGGACGGGCCGCTCGGCAACCCGTACCAGCAGGATGACCTCGTCCTCGAACAGCGCGGCGCCCGCGTTGAAGGCGCCGATGACCTCGAGGTCGGGGCGAGACGGGGTGATGTCGGCCGGGCTCAGGATGGGGTTGCGCTGATAGCGCTTCAGCTCGACTGCCACTTTTGTGATCCGTGACCCTCTCCACGTTCTCTGTCAGGGAGCACTCTCTGTCCAGGTTAGGCGACGGGGGTTGTTGCATCAAGGCCTCAACCGATGCCAGGATACGCGTAAAACCCCCGGTTTTCCTGGTTTAACCTGGAGGAAGCGAGGCTGCTGGCAGCCGTGCCCTTCCGGGGGCTCGGGGGCTCGGCCGGCCGCGCCGCCCGCCGCCTATTGCATTGAGGGGCTGCCGGGCGTATAGTTGGTAGCGGATCGCGGTGAGCGTTGCTCCGGCAGGTGCCCTTGCAGGCTCCGGTCCCGTGCAACCTCCGAGCGATTACTCTTCCGCAGAGATCCGGTTTAGAGGGGCCGGATTCGCAAGGGGAGATTGGTAGATGGCGAAGACCCTCTTTTTCGGTAACCTGCCGTGGTCGGTGACCAGCGAAGATCTCGCCCGCCTGGTATCTGAGCACGCCGAGGTTATCTCCGCCCGGGTGATCACCGATCGAGACACCGGCCGTTCGCGTGGGTTTGGGTTCGTGGAGGTGGCTGACGAGGCAGCGGCGGGCGTCATTGAGGCGCTCAACGGTTACGAGCTCAACGGGCGTCAGCTCACGGTCAACGAGGCCCAGCCTCGCCCGGAGCGCGGCGACAACGGCGGCCGGGGGCGCACCGGCGGCGCTCGTGGCGGGCCGCGGCGCGGCTTCTAAGGCGAGTCGTCGAGGCGATCCCTCGAAGCAGGAGGACGGGGCCCGGAGATGATCCGGGCTCCCTTTTTTGGGAGGGCCCGACGCGTCTGCCGGGCTTGTGCCGCCGCCGGCGAGAGGGATTCGCGCCGGCCGGCACGAACAGCCGCGCCGGGGGGGCCCAGACGTGCGGCTGAACCTGAAGATCCTCCTCGCCGTCTCGCTTGTGGTGCTGATCGTGGGCGGCGCGTCGGCTGCAGCCATGGTGCACCTCCAGCGGACGGCGGGCGTGCGCCAGGTCGAGCAGGCCGCACAGACGCTGGCTTCCATCATCTATCGCGGGCTCGAGTTTTCGATGGTCCGCAACAACCCCGGCGAGATGCAGGAGATCATCCGGCACCTCCGGGGCGAGCCCATGGTGCGGCGGGTCGACATCGTCACGGGTGAAGGGCGGGTCTGGTCCTCCTCGGAAGTCCAAGAGATCGGCACCCTTCTCTCCCGTCCGGAGCTGTTGCAAGTCGTCAAGACCGGCAAGCCCCTCGTGCGAGAGGTTGCCTCCTCCGGCGAGCTGGTGGCCATCGAGCCCGTTCTCAACGGGCCTTCCTGCGCCTCGTGCCACACCGCCGAGCAGCCGGTTCTCGGGGCTGTCTCGGTCTCCCTGGATACGCAACGCCTTTCCCGTCAAGTGGCCTCCTCCGCCCGGTGGCTGGCTGGCCTGATGGCCCTGTCGCTGGCAGTGGCCATCGTTGCCCTGAGCGTGCCCATCTCGCGGATCGTCCTGCGCCCCCTGGCCGCTCTGGTCTCCGGAGTCGAGCAGCTTGCGGCCGGCAACTACGCCGCCCGGGTGAACTGGCAAAGCCGCGACGAGATGGGACTTCTGGCCTCAGCGTTCAACGACATGGCCGAACGCATCCAGCGTCACACGGCGGGGCTGCAGCGCGAGGTCGGGCGGTTGACCCGGTGGCTTTCGGAGTTGCGGCTGTTCGGACGCACCCTGGCCGACACCGAGCGGATGGACCAGGCCCTCGCGGAGGTGGTCGAGGAGGTCGGGAGGCTGGTCCACGCCGACGCATGCGGGATCACGCTGAACGGGGAGGCTGCCCGCCCGCAGGTTAAAGAGTGGGGACGCGTCGGGCTCTTGCACGGGGACAGGCCCGTGCGCAGCTGGTTGGAGTTTCCCCTGGCGGTCAAGGAGCGGAGGTTGGGGAGGCTGGTGGCGGTGCGGGCCGGCGAGCCCCCTTTCTCCCCCGAGGACGCGACCCTGCTTGAAGCGGCGGCCAACCTGGTGGCCATCGCCGTGGACAACTTCCGGCTCTTCGAGGAGGTCCGTGAGAAAGAGCGCCTTAGGGGGCAGCTGCTCACCCGGGTGATGGGGGCACAGGAGGACGAGCGGCGGCGCATCGCCCGGGAGCTCCACGACAGCGTGGGCCAGTCTCTGACGGGCCTGATGCTTCGGCTGGACATGGCCATTGCGGCCGTTCCGGAAGGCAACGCGGAGCTTTCGCGCCGCCTCCACAACCTGCGGAACCTGAGCGAGGCCACCCTGGAAGAGGTGCGCCGGATCACCTACGATCTGCGGCCGGCTGCCCTCGACGACCTCAGCCTGGCCGACGCCGTGGCCTGGTATGCCCGCACGCACCTGGAACCCGCCGGTATCTCGGTGGTGGCCGAGACCAACGGCTGCACCGACCGGCGCCTCCCCCAGACGCTGGAGACGGCCCTGTTCCGCGTGGCGCAGGAGGCCCTGACCAACGTGCTGCGACACTCGGGGGCAAACCGGGTGCGGGTGCGGCTCGCCTGCCCCCCCAACGGCGATCGCGCCGTGGAACTCACGGTCGAGGACGACGGCCGCGGCTTCGATCTCGACGAGGTGATGAACCGGCCCGACCACCCGGCCCTGGGGCTTGCAGGCATGAAAGAGCGCGTCGAACTCCTGGGCGGCACCCTTTCCATCAGCACCCGGCCGGGCGCGGGCACCCGCATCGCCGTGCGTGTGCCCCTTACGGCAGCCGCGTGAACCCTTCGCCCAGCACCTCGGAGGCCTCCTGCATCACCATGAAGGCGTCTCGATCCTCCCCGTGCACGATGGCGCGCAGCCGCGGTACCTGGTCCCGGGTCACGACGCAGTAGACCACGGGGCGTTCGGCGCCGGTGTACGCCCCTCGGGCCTGCAGCAGCGTCGCCCCGCGCTCCAGTTCCGCCAGAATGCGCCTGGCGATGGCATCATGCCGGTCGGAGATGATCAGCACCGCTCGCGCTGAGTACTGTCCCTCCAGGATGAAGTCGATGACGCGGCTGGTCAAAAACAGCGTAACCGCGGCGTAAAGTGCGCGCTCGGCCCCGAAGGTCAGGCCCGCGGCAGCCAGCACCAGCAGGTCGAAGTACAGGATGACCTGCCCCACCTTCAACTGCGTGCGCCGCGAGATGATGCGCGCCAGGGTGTCGGTGCCGCCGGTGGACCCTCCCGCCCGGAGCACCAGTCCCAACCCGATGCCCTGAACGGCGCCGGCGTAAAGGGTCGCCAGCAGCACGTCGTGGGTCACCCCGGCGATGCCCCGGGTCGCCTGAATGAACAGGCCGAGCGTCGCCACGCCGAAAAACGTCCGCGCGATGAACGAAAGCCCGAGGATTCGCCATCCGGCCAGGAAGATGGGCACGTTGAGGGCGACGACGAGCGGCGCCACCGGCAAGTCGAACCGGTAGTGCAGGATGATGGAGACGCCGACGATGCCGCCGTCCGCGAGCTTGAAGGGCACCAGGAACAGGTTGACCGCCAGGGCCGTCACCAACGACCCGGCGGCAATCTGCAGCCAGGAACCACCGCGTTCCCAGACGCCTGCTGCTCGGGCCGTCCACCGTGTTTTCACGCGTTTAGCCTCGGGCCGGGCGCTAACGGACTCCGTCGGGCGCCGGGGCAACCGGCCGCCCGGCTCCGTCCGGGGCGAAGCGGCGTTCGACGTAGCGCTCCAGGATCTCCAGGAACTCGTCCACCAGCTTCTCCCCTCGCAGCGTGGTGGCGAGCTTGCCGTCGATGTACACCGGCGCCTTCGGTTCCTCGAACGTTCCCGGGAGCGAAATGCCGATGTGGGCGTGGCGGCTCTCGCCGGGACCGTTCACCACACAGCCCATGACCGCCACCCGCAATTCCTCGACGCCCGGATAGCGCCTGCGCCACTGTGGCATCCGTTGCTGGATGTAGCGGGTCACCGCGTCTGCCATCTCCTGGAAGAACGTGCTGGTGGTGCGCCCGCACCCCGGGCAGGCGCTCACCTGGGGCAGGAAGCTTCGCAGCCCGAGCGACTGCAGGATCTGCTGCGCCACGCGCACCTCTTCGGTTCGGGACTCGCCGGGCCGGGGCGTGAGCGACACCCGGATCGTGTCACCGATGCCCTCCCACAGCAAAATGGCGAGCCCCGCCGTGCTGGCCACGATGCCGCGGCTGCCCATCCCTGCCTCGGTCAGCCCCAGGTGCAGCGGGTAGTCGCACGCCGCCGCGAGCTTGCGGTAGACGGATACGAGCTCGGGGACGCTCGAGACCTTGGCGCTGAGGACGATCCGGTCGTGCGGCAGCCCCAAGCTCTCGGCAAGTTCTGCAGAGCGCAGAGCGCTTTCGACCATGGCTTCCAGCACGACCGCGCCGGCGTCCCGCGGCCGGGGCCGCCTGGCGTTTCGATCCATCAGGTCCGCCAGCAGCTGCTTGTCCAGCGAGCCCCAGTTCACGCCGATGCGCACGGGCTTTTCGAACTCGACGGCGCGCTCGATGATGGTACGGAAGTTCTCGTCGTGGCTGCCGCCAGCTCCCACGTTGCCGGGGTTGATGCGGTACTTGTCGAGCGCCCGGGCGCACTCGGGATAGCGCGTCAAAAGCACGTGCCCGTTGAAGTGGAAGTCCCCCACAATGGGCGTGTCGTACCCCATGGAGCGCAGGCGTTCGACGATGCGGGGCACGGCGCGGGCAGCGTCATCGTGGTTGACGGTGATGCGCACGAGTTCGCTTCCGGCGTCGGCCAGCTCCGCGACTTGCCGGACGGTCGCCTCCACGTCGGCCGTCTCCGTGTTGGTCATCGACTGAACGACGACGGGGTTGCTGCCGCCGACCGGGACACCGCCCACCTTGACCGTGACGGTCCGGCGCCGTGGCCGCGGATCCGTAGGGGGGACGGCCGTATCCGCCGCCTCCGCGGCAGCCTTGCCGGCGCCGCCGGCGTACGGCGTTCGAATGTCTGTACTATTGTCGCGACCCCGAGTCTTGCCGCTGGCCTGCATTGGCGCGCCTCCGACCTCTCCCAGTCTAGCGAAAGGGCGCACCGGCATGCAATGCCGCAGCCCATGCCTCATGTAACGGTCGCCCGCAAGACATCGCCGGACGCACGGATGGCATTGCGGACCGACTGACGGTCAGTCGGTCCGGCCCTGGCCTTCGGCCTCGCCACCGTACCCCGGCCGTCCGGACGGCCTCTCGCCGGCCGGGGAGCCTGACTTACCCCTTCACCGCCCCGGCCGTCAGGCCGGCGATGAAGCGATCCATGAAGAGGCTGTACACGATGGCGATGGGCACGCTGGCGAACAGCGCGGCCGCCATCAGCGAACCCCAGTAGTAGACGTCGCCGCGCACGAGCGCCACCGGCACCCCGAGGCTCACCGTCATCTTGTCCACGGACGTCACGAAGGTCAGCGCGTACACGAACTCCTGCATGACCAGCGTGAACGCGAAGATGACCGCCGTCAGTACGCCGGGTACCGACAGTGGCATGACGACCTTCACGATGCCGCCCAGCCGGCTATACCCGTCGATCATGGCCTGCTCCTCGAGGTCCCGGGGGATCGCCCGGAAAAAGCCCATCAAAAGCCACGTGGTGAACGGGATGGTGAAGGTGGGATAGACCAGCACCAGCGCCCACAGCGAGTTCTGCAGCCCCAGCGCCGACACCAGACGGCTGAACGGGATGAACAGCAGCGTGGGCGGAATGAGATACGTGAGAAAAACGCCGATCCCGAGCCGTTCGCCCCAGTCCCCGACCAGCCTCGCCAGGCTGTAGCCGGCGGGCACAGCGACCGCCAGCGTGATGCCCACCACCAGCGCCCCGGTGAAGGCTGTATTGGAAAGCCACGTCACGTACGGCGTGTTGTGGAACAGCAGCCGCACGTGGTCGAGCGTCGGCGGGTCGTTGAAGATCCAAGGGATGTGGGCGGTGTTCGTTGCGCCCACGTACAGGTCGCGGTTTTGCTTGAACGACGTGACGAGCATCCAGTAGAACGGGAAGACCGCGAAGACGACGAAGACGGTGACGGCTGTGTAGAAGAGGGTCCACTTGACGGCCTGGATAACTCGCTGCAAGCCCGCCTCACGCCCCCACCTCAGTGCGCCGCGCTACCCGCAGCATCACCACGGCACCCAGCACCAGCACGGGAAACAAGAACAGCGCGGTGGCCGCGCCCTCGCCCAGGTTGGCGCCCAGGATGCCCCGCTGGAACGCCAGGCTGGCCAGCACGTGCGTGCTGTTGTAAGGGCCGCCGCGGGTCAGCAGCCACACCACCGAGAGGTCTGTCGAGGTAAATACCACCCCGAACAGCACCGCCACCGCCACGATGGGGAGGAGCAGCGGCACCTCGATCTGGAGCATCCGCCGCCACAGGCTCGCCCCGTCGATGACGGCGGCCTCCTGGATGTCCTGCGGGATGGACGTCATGCCCGCCATCAGCACCACCGTGGCGAACGGCAACATGCGCCACACGTGTACGATGACGATGGCGGCCATCGCAAGATCAGGCGTGCCCAGCCAGTACAGCCACTGCCCCGGCTTGAGCAGGTGCAGGGCGCTCAGGGTCCAGTTGATGACGCTGAACGTGGAGTCGTAGATCCACGTCCACGCCATGCTGGAAAGCGCCACGGGCGCCGCCCACGGCAGCAGCACGAGGAACCGCACCGCCCGCCGCCCCGGGAACGCCACCGTGAGCAGCCTGGCCTGAATCGATGCCAGCACGATGACCAGGGCCTGCGAGACGAGGGTGAAGAAAAGCGTGTTCTTCAGCGCCGTGTGGAAGGTGGGGTCCCGGATCACCGAGGCGAAGTTGTTGAGCCCCACGAACGAAAACGAAAGGCTCCCGGCGGTGGCGGCGCTGAAGCTCAGCACGATGGCCAGCACGAACGGTACGCCCACCAGCACGCTCACGTACACGAGCGCCGGCGTCAGCATGGTCCAGCCAAGCAACCCGGCACGGTCCGGCCAGTATCGCAGGCGCGCCTGCAGGCCCGAAAGGCGGGGTGCCAGCTCCACGGTCTGTCTAGTCGTGCCCATGGCTGCGGCTCATCCCCGTGGCCCGGTCAAAGAAGCGCACCTTCCGGGCCGGAATCCCGAACTCGTACGCCTCGCCCTCGTGGGCTGAAACGGAAAGCGACACGGGAAGCTTGGCGATCACCGTGCCGGGCTGATCGGCCGAGCGCGCCCGCCCTGCACCGGCGGCCGCTTCCTTCCCGGCCGGCTCCCACCCCTCCAGCAGCCCGTAGAGGAGCCGGTCGGAACCGAGGTGTTCGACCCGCCGCACGCGGAACCGGAAACGCTGCACTTCGGCCTCGCCGTTCAGCGCCTCGACCGGCAGGAAGCTCTCCGGGCGGAACCCCATCAGGGTATCGGCGTCCCACGGGATGAGGTTCATCGGGGGTGACCCCAAGAACGTGGCCACGAACGTGTCGGCCGGGTCGTCGTAGACCTCCAGCGGCGTCCCGACCTGGCGCACCTTTCCGTGGTTCATGACGGCGATACGGTCGCCCAGGCCCATGGCTTCCACCTGGTCGTGCGTGACGTAGATGGTGGTGGTGCCGATCTGGCGCTGGAACTGCTTCAGTTCGTCGCGAGCCGTGGCACGCAGCTTGGCGTCCAGGTTGGAGAGGGGCTCGTCGAGCAGGAAGACCTGGGGGTCCCGCACCACGGCCCGGCCCAGCGCCACCCGCTGGCGCTCGCCGCCCGAAAGCTCCCGGGGGCGGCGGCGCAACAGGTGCCCGATGCCGAACATGCCGGCCGCCGCCCGCACCCGCTGAGCGATGGTCTCGGCCGGCGTGCGGCGGGCCTGCAGCGGAAAAGCCATATTGTCGAACGCGGTCTTGTGCGGGTAGAGGGCATAGCTCTGGAAGACCATGGCCACGCCCCTAGCCCTGGGCGGGACGTCGTCGCCGACGGGGCGCCCGCCGATGAGGATCTGGCCGCCGGTGGGTTTCTCGAGGCCGGCGATCATCCGCATGAGGGTGGTCTTGCCGCACCCGGAGGGGCCGAGAAGCACCAGAAGCTCGCCGTCTTCAATGGTAAGGTCCACGCCGTCCACTGCCGCGACGCTGCCGAAATGCTTGCGAAGAGCCCTGGTTTCTACCTTCGCCATCCACTTCGCGCCTCTCTTTGCCAGGTCAAGGGATGCGGGCCGCTCCTGGTGCGGCCCGCTCCCCCTTCCGCCAAGGTGAAGTAACCGATCGCATTCTCTTTTTACGCCACGAGGCCCCGCCGGCGCCACTTGTCGAAGATCTCCCGGGCCCGCCGGTCGGCTTGCCTGACGGCGTCCCGGACGCTGATCTGACCCGTGGCGGCTTTGGCGAACATGTCCGGCAGCACGAACGTGTCGAAGATCTCGCCGATAGCCGGGTTGGCCGTGCCCGGATGGCCTACGTTGGTCGACCACGTGAGGGCGGTCGCAATCGGCGCCAGCTTGCTTGGAGGGTTGGATCCGAACGGATCGTTCTCGCAGACCGACTCGATCCACCGCTGCCCGGCCTGCGGCTTCTGGCTCACCGGCGTGCCGGGGTCCGCCACGGACCCGGGGAACGACGGGAAGTTGTAGAGCTTGCTCGCCAGCACGGCGTCGCGGTAGTGGTCCACGAGGTAGAGCAGGAACTCCTTGGCCAGGTCCTGGTTTTGCGCGAACTTCCAGATGACGTAGACGCCCATCACGTGCTCGCTCGACCACTGAAGCCCCGTGGGGCCCTTCAGCGCATCGACGAAGAAGATGTCGTCCGCCACCGGGAGCTTGTTGTCCTGAGCCGTCCGGTAGGCGGAGATGGAGTTGAGGATGTACGAGGTCTGGCGGGCGTTGAGCGCCTGGTTGTTGGAGGCGGCGTTCCAGCTCAGGACGGCCGGGTTCATGGCCTCGCGGAAGAGCCGCACCCCGAACTCCACCGCCCGCACCGTCTCCTCGGAGTCGAGCACCACTCGGCCCTTCTCGTCCTGAACCGAGGCGCCGAACGACCACATGATGGCGCGGGTCGCCATGTTGGAGTCGATGTCCTGGGAGTAGCCGATGCCGATGGGGATCTGGATCTCGGGGAACCTGCTCTTGATGGCGCGGCCCGCCGTGATCAGGTCCTCCCAGGTATCGGGGCCGTTCGGCATCCCGACGGCTTCCCAGACGCTCTTCAGGTAGTCGCCGGGGTCGGGCACGTAGTTGTCCGAAAAGCCGAACCACTTGCCGGTGACGGGGTTGTAGGTGCTGCGCTTGGCCAGATCCAGGATGGGACCGTGCCGCCGCTCGGCCTCTCGCACCACGTCCGCCATGTCGATGACTTCCGGCTCAAAGGCGGCGGGCGGCGAGATAAACATGAAAAGGTCGTGCCCCTGCTGGGCCGCCACCTCGGCCGTGGCCCGGGGCACCAGGTCGGCGAAGGAAATGTGATCGACCGTGACGTCCACGGGCGGGTTGTGGTTCTGGCCCCATTCCTTGGCGAACCTGTCGAACCACACGTCATACGCCGGTACGATGTGGCTCCACTGGATGATCTTCTGCGTGCGGCGTCCCTCGGCCCTGACCTTGGGCACCCACAGGAACGACCCCAGCGCCGCCGC
>JBFMCJ010000080.1:2426-11371 GCA_040754675.1 Bacillota bacterium | reverse complement strand
CCTGCAGCGGGCCACGCACCTCGATCCACTCGATGGGCGGGAGCTGGCTCGCGCGGGGCGACTTGGTCGCCGGGTCGAGGATCCGGTCGAAGGTGTACTTGATGTCCTCCGCCGTCAGCGCCGAACCGTCGTGGAACTTCACACCCGGACGCAGGGTAAAGGTGTACACACGGCCGTCCGGTGAGACCGTCCACGCTTGAGCCAGCCCGGGGCCGAGCCGCAGTGTGGCCGGGTCCTGGTGAAGCAAGCCCTCGTAGACCAGATCGAAAATGGCAAAGGACGAGAACGCGGTGGCGGTATGGGGGTCGAGGTTAAGGATCTCCTGGGCCAACCCAACGGTCAGCGAACCGCCCCGTGCAGGCGCCGCCAGGCCTGGCGCCGGCAGCAAGACTGCAGGGAACAGCGCGCACACCAGCGCAAGCGCCAACACGCGAGGAGCTTTAGCCAGCATGCCGGTCACCTTTCTCTCCGTGTGGACTAGACCACCTTTGCGACGGTGAAGCCATTCGCTACCGCGCCGGGCAGTCCTGCGGGGCTTTTTGACACGCGGTGCCCGCCTTGCGGGACGTCGCCGTGCCGGGTTCGTATCCCTCTGTTCGGTGGGGGCGGCTACGTGCTGCTGGCCTTCGACTACGAGGTGCATGAGGAGGTTCCGGCACGCTTCCTGACCTGCGTCCCCTTTGTGTACGGCGTGGTAAACTGGAAAGGGAAGGCACGGGCACGAATCGATGGGCGGAGCGACCCCCGGAGGGAAACCTTCCTCCTCTTGCCTTGACCCCGGGGCCGTCAGGGCATGGATCGAGGGGCAGGAGGCGGCCCAGCGCGTGATCGAGGTGGAGCGGCGCCGGTGGCTCCGGCACCTCGACGAAGCCACGGCGCTGCGCACCTATCTCGCCCTCGTCGCCCTGCCCTCGGCCGGACGGCCCCGCTCCGAACCCTCCCCGCTCCTGGTCGCCATGCGCGATGCCGCAGCACGCCTCAACGCTCTCAAGTCCACCGGGCCCCGCGGCTCGACTCGCCCGCCGGAGTCGCCGGGCCGGGGCCGTCGATGAACGAGCAACGACCTGGTCGCCCACCAGAAGGCCCGGATCCTTCGCCGGCCGGGGCGGCCGCCGAGGTGGCGCGGTTCCTGGACGGGCTCTCGATCCCGTACGTGGTCATCGGCGGGCTTGCCGTTCAACTCTGGGGCGAGCCTCGCGCAACCCATGACGTGGACATGACCGTGCTTCTGCCGGGCGGAGCAGCGGAACGCCGGTTTCTCGAAGAGTGCGTGGAGCGCTTCCATCCCCGCATCCCGGACGCCGTTACGTTCGCTCTTCGGCACCGGGTACTCCTGATCTCCGCGACCAATGGATGCCCGGTCGACATCGCCCTGGGAGTGCCCGGCTATGAGCCGGAGGTCATACGACGGGCTGTTCTGACCAGCCTCGCCGGCTACCCGGTGAAGGTCATCGGGGTCGAGGATCTCATCATCCACAAGTGTGTGGCCGGGCGGCCCCGGGACCTTGAAGACGTAAAGGCCATCCTCATACGCCAGCCCCGGGTCGACCTTCGCTACATCCGGCGGTGGCTCGAGCAGTTTTCGCTGGCGGTGCCGGAGCGAGACCCGCTTGGCGCTTTCGAGGCGCTGCTCCGGACGGTTCGCCGGCGGAGGAGAACCAGACCCTCCTCGCCGGGACGGAAACCGGGCAACTAGCGAACAAGCTCCGACCAGGTCGGGGTGCGGGTCGACGTGGAGCAGGGCGTCGGGTGGGTACAGGCACGGGGGTTGCGGGTGCTCAGCCCTCACCACTGCGGTGCCAGTGGCACCCGCCCGTTGACTCGATCCCCCGTTCCCTTCAGCCTGCTGGCGACTCGCTTCTGCCTCTTCCCGCAGGCGCAGGGCCAGGCGGTTCTGTTCCTCCAGCCGCATCCGGGTGAGTACGGAGAGAAGCGCCCTGAGGTAGACCTCGCTATCGGCAACCAGGCGGAGCTGGGCGCCGGCGCTCGGCCGTTCGGCCCAGTAGAAGCCCGTCCGGGCCTTCCACTCGATGGAGGCAAAGGCCTCGAGACCGGCCTGCTGTGCGGACGCAGCCTGAGGGGAGGGAATTGAACCCACGCCGCTCCGGCGGGGGCTGGCATGGCGAGGCGCGAACTGGCGGATGACCCATGCTTGCCCGGCTAAACTGACTTCGGTTATGACTTGAGGCCGCGGGTCTCACGTAGCCGGGACGCTTTGTGACCCTCAAAGGCCCTGCCCGGCTGGAGCAGCGGGTGAAGCCATGAGCGTGACGGTGCCTTGGGCGTGGCCCAAACGGGCTACAGCCGAGCCGCACGCCCTTGCCGCCAGGCGGCCAGGTCAGCCGGGGTGTCGATGTCGGCCAGTTCCTCGACCGGGGCCTCGACGGCGTGAATCCAGGGCCCGAGGCGGGCCAGCACCTGCCGCGCCCCGCGGTCGCCTTCAAGCGCCGCGAGTTTGCCCCAGATGGCCCGACCCAGGATGCACGGAGGGCCGGGGTTGCCGTCAGGGTACCGGCAGGCGACCACCGGGCAGGCAGCTGAAGGACCGAGCGGCCGCCGCCACGCATTCTTGAGGAGGCGAAGCGAGTCCACGGAAACGCCAGGTTGGTCGGCGAGCATCACCAGAGCACCGGCTGCTTCCGGTGGAAGGGCGCCGATTCCGGCTTTGAGCGACGTGCTCATACCCTCTGCAAACCGGGGGTTGCGGACGATCACGATCCGCGGAGAACCGAGGTCGAAAACGGCGGCTTCCACCTGTTCAGCGCTGAACCCGACCACAACGGCCGCCCGGTCGGCCACCTCCAGCGCGCGCCGGAGCACCCGGCGCACCATCGGTTCGCCGTCCACCGGGATCAGGGGCTTGGGAATGCCCCCCATCCTTCGAGCCTGGCCGGCGGCGAGTACGACGGCCCAGAGTTCCACGTTGCGTTAACCCCCTTCGGCGCGATCGGGCGTTGATCCCGGAGCCGTCGAGCATCGGCGCCTTTGCCCGCCGGAGCGTTCATGCGGTGTCGCAGACAGCTGCCGCAGGCGGGGCCGGCGGGTCACCTTCCGCAGGACCCGGCCGGGTGAGTGGTTCGAGGCGATCCGGGTGCAGCGGGCCGCGGCGGTCGCGCAGGTGCGGAGCCGGGCGCCCGTAGCGAACGGCCAATATCTCGGCCACCACGCCCACGGCGATGGCCGCCGGGCTCTCGCCCCCGATGTCGAGCCCGATGGGGCTGTAGATGCGCGTCAGTTCCTCGGCGGTCAAAGCCCGGCCGAGTTCGCGCTCGACCCGGGCCAGCAGCCGTTCCGTCCGCCGGCGAGGCCCGAGCACCCCGACGTATGGCACCGGCGATGGGACGAGACGGCACAGCGCCTCGACGTCCCGCATCAGGTGGTGGTTCATCACCACAGCGAAGGTGGCGGGCGAGAGCCACTCGTCCGGCAGGGAAGAGGGGCCCGCACACAGCACTTCCCGTGCACCGGGGAAGCGTTCCCGCTCTGCGTAGGACGGGCGGTGATCGGCGACCAGTACATCGAAACCGGCCTCTGCCCCGACGCGGCAGAGGGGCGGTGCATCCTGCCCCGCCCCGACAAGGAGCAGCCGCGGGGGAGGCTCCAGGAGTTCGAGGAACAGTCGCATTTCAGGGCGACCCGGGCTCTCCGGCCAGAACATGTGGGCCATGCGTTCCCGAGAAGGCATCGCCCGGCCTGCGGGCCGACGGCCTGCTGTAGCCATCATCTCCTGCGCCTTGCGCCCGACCGCCCTGTCCAGTTCGGGGTTGCCGAGCGAGGATGCTGCCATGGCGCGCTCCCGGCCCTCTATGAACACCAGGTTGCCACCAGGTGCCACCTCCTGCCGGGTGCTTTCAATTACCGTGGCGACGCAGACGCGGCGGCCGCCCTGCAAGGCTTGAGCGATCAGGGCTAAAACGGCGTGGCTCACGCAGGCCGTCCCCCTTCTGTGGGCCGAGTTTCCGGCAGCTGGCGAGGAGGGTTGGCACCCGGAAGCTCAGAACTGAATAGGTGTACGCGATACCATTCTCCTCTGCTCGTACCCCCCTTGCTCGCCTCAATTCCTTGAGCCCGTGGGGGAGAAACGTCGTGGACTCGGCCGAAACCCTTCGCCTGCTGCAGCAGGCCGCCACAGCAGCCGCCGCCGGGCGCCGCTGCGCCCTGGCCACGGTGGTGGCCGTGAACGGTTCCGCATACCGCCACGAGGGGGCCCGCATGCTCGTCTTCGAAGACCGGACCGTTGGCGGCGGCGCCATCAGCGGCGGCTGCCTGGAATCAGACGTCGTGGAGGCCGCCCGCCGCGTGATCGAAACCGGTCAGCCCCTCCTCTTGCGGTACGACATGACCGCCGGCGAAGACGATCTGTGGGGCCTCGGCACCGGCTGCAACGGAGCCGTCGAGGTCTTCATCCAGCCCGTCCTGACGCTCGCTGGGCCCGTACCGGGCGCCGCTCGTCAAGCGTGACGAGCCACGCCGCCAGTCGCCGCAGGTCGTCAACGCTGGCCACCCCCACCAGGTCGTCGATGAACGGCAGGGCCGCCTGCATGCCGGAAGCCAGCGCCTCGCGGCCGGGACGTGCCATGAGCGGGTTGACCCAGACGACCCGCCGGGCAAAACGGGCGAGCCTGCCCATCTCCCGGCGCAGGAGGTCGAGGTCGCCGCGATCCCATCCGTCTGAGACGATGATGACGACCGCCCCGCGCCGGAGTACCTGCCTGGCCCACCGCCGGTTGAATTGATGCAGGCTCTGCCCGATGCGCGTCCCGCCCGACCAGTCGACCACGTGCCGGGCCGCCTCCGCGAGCGCCCGGTCGGGCTGCCGGCGTGCCAGCTGCCGGGTCAGCCGGGTCAAGCGAGTGCCGAAGGCGAAAACCTCCACGCTCCCCCACGCTCCGGCCAGCCCGTGCGCCGTGGAAAGGAGCGGGCGAGAGTACGCCTCCATCGACCCGCTGATGTCGATCAGCAACGCCACCGCCCGGGGGCGCTTGCGCGGGCGCCGGTGCAAAAGCTCCAGGAGTTCTCCCCCGGTGCGCAGCGCGCGGCGGGCCGACGCCCGGAGATCCCACCGCGTTCCCTTCCGGGACAGCGCCGCCCGCCGTCCCGTGAGCAGCGGCTGGGCCCGGAGCCGTTCGACAAGGCGCTGCAGTTGAGCCCGCTCGGCCGGCGTCAGGGCGTCGAGCCGCGCCCGCCGCAGGCTTTCCACCGGGCTGAAGCCCCCAAACTGCACGACCTCGGCCCGCCGATCGCAGGCGCCCGCTTCGCTTCCATTCTGATGCCGGGGCGCCGCGGCCAGAGCGCCCTGGTACCACGGCACGAGCGTGGCTGCCTCCTGGAGTCGGCGATGCAATTCCAGGCGCGCCACCGAGGCCCCCAGCGTCTGATGCGCCACCTCCTCGTCGGCAGGACGGCCAACGGCCTGCCGCCAGAGGAGCCGGAATGCTTCGTCGAAGACTGGCACCTGGTCGGCCCGCCGCACGAAGTGGCTTCGGATAGCGACGTGGACCGCGTCCCGTGAACCGACGCCGACAAGTTCCACAGCGCGTAAGGCCGCCGCGACATCCTCGGGGCCCACCGCAAACCCGAGCGCCCTGAGCGCCCTCGGGAACCGCATCAGGTTGGGCCCCAGGTATCGCTGCTCTGACTCAACCACTATCGGCAGGTTACCCATACCCTGAAAAGTTCCCCTGAGTCACCGGTCGGGCCGCGTCCTGGTGCGCGCGAGGCGCCGCCGCCCGGAGATGAGCGGGCTCAGCACCGGCCCGGGTCACCGCCCGCCGGCGCCCGACGTGGGCGCTTGTGCCGCCACCGCCTCGGCGAGCAGCTTGCGGAGGTCGGCGCCTCTCACGGCCTCCACATCGTCCCGGTACTTCACCAGGCACCCCAGCGTTTGCTCGAGAGCCTCGACGTCCACCTCGTGGCGCCCCAGCGCCACCAGGGCGGTCGCCCAGTCGATGGTCTCCGCGATGCCCGGCAGCTTGAAGAGGTCCATCTCCCTCAGCCGGCGCACGAACGCGCAGATCTGCGCCGCCAGCCGCGCCTCGATCCCCGGCACGCGAGCCGTCGCGATGCGGTACTCCCGCTCAAAGGAGGGGTAGTCGATCCAGTGATAGAGGCATCTCCTCTTCAGGGCGTCGTGCACCTCTCGGGTGCGGTTCGACGTGATCACGACCACCGGCCGTTCGCCGGCCCGAATGGTGCCGAGTTCGGGGATCGTCACCTGAAAGTCCGAGAGCAGTTCAAGCAAGAACGCCTCGAACTCCTCATCAGCCCGGTCGATCTCGTCGACGAGGAGTACCGGCGCCACGCCGTCCGGCGGGTCGACCGCCGCCAGCAGGGGCCGGGCGATGAGAAACTCCCGGGCAAACAGCTCCTGCTCCAGCCGCCCCGTCTCCCCGCGGGCCTCCGCCAGCCGGATATGCAGCAACTGCCGAGGGTAGTTCCACTCGTACACGGCGCTGTGTACGTCGAGCCCCTCGTAGCACTGCAACCGCACGAGCCGGCGACGCATCAGCGCCGCCAGCACCTTGCCCACCTCGGTCTTGCCGACGCCCGCCTCGCCTTCAAGGAACAGCGGGCGCTGCATCCGAAGCGCCAGGAACACGACAGTTGCCAGGGGCCGGTCGGCGATGTACCCGGCCCGTTCGAGCCCGCGCTCAACCTCCTCAATGGAGGCGGGCCACGAAGGAGCGGGCAGCCCGGAGTTGCGGGCACCGGGGGCGCTCTCGCCAGAACGGTCTGCTCCTTCCATCGCCGCTACGCCGCCTGCGCCCGGCGCGCTGCCTCGGCGAGCGCCCGCTTGACGTAGACCCGGCACAGGTGCGCCCGGTATTCTGCGGAGGCATACAGCGGGTCGCCCTGCACGTCCACCCCGTCGGTCGCCAGGGCCGCGGCCTCTTCGATGGCGGCCGGTCCCGGCTGCCTTCCCGTCAAAGCCTGCTCCGTTGCAGAAGCCCGGTAGGCACGGTCGGCCACCCCCGTCACGCCCACCCGCACGTCGCAGCACGCGCCTGCGTCGTCCAGCGACACCACCGCTGCCACGCCCACCACGGCGTATCCTGACGCCGGGTGCGGGAGTTTGGCATAGGCCATGCCAAGGCGCTGGCCGCCCATGCGGGCTCTGGCGGGGAACCGCACCTCCGTCAGCACCTCGTCCCCGGCCAGCGCCGTCGTCAGCATCCCGAGGAAGAAGTTGGACGCCTCAACCGTGCGCTGGCCGGCGGGGCCGACCGCAACCATGCGGGCGTCGAGGGCCACCGCCACGGCGGGCAGCTCGGAGGCCGGGTCGGCGTGGGCGAGATTCCCGCCGACCGTACCCCGGTTTCGTACCTGTGGGTCGCCGATGACGGAGGCGGCCTCGGCCAGCACGGGGCAGTACTGGCGCACGACCGGGGACGTCTCCAACTCGTGGTGGGTCGTGAGCGCCCCGACCACGAGTTGCCCGTCGGACACCCGGATGCCCCGCATCTCCCCGACCCGCCCGATGTCAACGAGCGCCTCGGGGGAAGCCAGGCGAAGCTTCATCAGCGGGATGAGGCTGTGCCCGCCGGCCAGGAGCCTGGCCCGGCCGCCCCACTGCGCCAGCATCTCGATGGCCTCCCGCACGCTCGAGGCCCGCCGGTATTCAAACGAGGGCGGATACATCGCTAGACCCCCTTCTCTTCACTGGTGCCGCATGGTTGCAAAGACCCGATGCGGCGTCAGCGGCATGTCCAGGTGCCGCACTCCGAAGGGCGCCAGCGCGTCGCATACCGCGTTGACCACCGCCGGCGTGGCGGCAATGGTACCCGTCTCGCCGACGCCCTTGACCCCCAGCGGGTTGCCCGGCGCCGGCGTCTCCGTGCGGTCCGTGAGGATCTCCGGCAGGAACGACGCCTTGGGCACGGCGTAGTCCAGCATCGAACCCGTTAAGAGCTGCCCGTTCTCGTCGTAGACGGCGTGCTCCCAGAGCGCCTGGGCCATCCCCTGAACCACGCCGCCGTGCACCTGCCCGTCCACGATCATCGGGTTGATGACCCGTCCGCAGTCGTCCACCGCCACGTACTTCAACGGGCGCACCTGGCCCGTCTCGGCGTCCACCTCGACCACGCAGACGTGCGTTCCGAAGGGATAGACGAAGTTCGGCGGGTCGTAAAAGGCGCTGGCCTCGAGCGACGGCTCGACGTCCCTGGGCAGGTTCCACGCCAGGTACGCCTGCAGCGCAACCTCCTGAAACGGCTTGGCCCGGTCGGGGGCGCCCTTCACGTGGAAGCGCCCGTTTTCGAAGACCATGTCCTGCTCCGCCGCCTCGAGCAGGTGGGCCGCCACTTTGCGGGCTTTCTCCACCACCCGGCGCGCCGCCAGGGCGACGGCGCTGCCACCGACGGGCGTGGTGCGGCTGCCGTAGGTGCCCCAGCCCATGGGGATGGCTCCGGTGTCGCCGTGCACGATCTCGACGTCCTCGACGGGAACGCCGAGTTCGTCCGCCACAATCTGGGCGAAGGTCGTCTCCTCGCCCTGGCCGTGCGGCGAAGAACCCACGTAAACGGACACCTTCCCGGTGGGATGCACCCGCACGAGGGCGCTCTCCCACAGGCCTCCCTGAAACCCGACTGCCCCGGCCACCTGCGACGGCCCCAGCCCGCAGATCTCCACGTAGCTCGAGATGCCGATGCCGATGTACCGGCCCTGCCGGCGCGCCGCTTCCTGCTCGCGGCGCACCTGTTCGTAGCCGGCGAGTACAAGGGCCCGATCCAGCGCCCGCGGGTAGTTGCCGCTGTCGTAGGTGAGCCCCGTCGGGGTGACGTACGGAAACGCCTCGGGCGCGATGAAGTTGCGCCGGCGCACCTCGGCTGGATCCATGCCGATCTCCCGGGCGAACAGGTCGACCATCCGCTCGACGATGTAGGTGGCCTCCGGCCGCCCGGCGCCGCGGTAGGCGTCCACCGGCGTCGTGTTGGTGAAGACGCCGA
>JBFMCJ010000080.1:0-2416 GCA_040754675.1 Bacillota bacterium | reverse complement strand
TCGCACCCCACGCTGGAGATGCGGTAGGCCCCCTGGAGCATCAGCCCGAACAGGATGGTCGGCACGCCCGGAGCCGCCGTCGACAGGTAGGCTCCCAGGTTCGCCAGCGCCCGCACCTTGATGGCGGTGATGGTCCCGTCCCGCCGCCCGGCGATGACCACGTCGTGGATGTGGTCGCGCCCGTGGATGGTGGCCATGTAGTTTTCCCGCCGCTCCTCCGACCACTTGACAGGCCGCCCCAGCGTGCGCGCGGCAAAAGCCACCAGCGCCTCCTCGGCGTAGCAGGGGATCTTGCTCCCGAAACCGCCGCCCACCTCGGGGGCGATGATGCGCAGCTTGTGTTCGGGGATGCCCAGAATGCCCGAAAGCAGCACCCGGTGGATGTGGGGGTTCTGCGAGGCGAGCCAGATGGTCATCTCGCCCGTGGCCGGGTTGAACTGCGCCACCGAGCCGCGGGTCTCCATGGCGTTCGGGATCAGCCGCTGGTTGACCAGCCGCTGGCGAACGACCACGCCGTCGGGGGCCTGCCCCGCCTCGTCGATGGCCGCCTCGGCTTTGGCCAGGTCCCCGCACGTCCAGCGGAACGCCACGTTGCCCGGCGCCTCGGCGTGAAGCTGCGGGGCACCCGGCTCCATGGCCTGTTCCTGGTTGACGACCGCCGGAAGCGGCTCGTACTCCACCTCGATGAGGTCGAGGGCGTCCCGGGCGGTGTAGCGGTCTTCGGCCACCACCACGGCCACCGCGTCGCCCACGTAGCGCACCCTGTCGGCCGCTAGCGGCGGGTGAGGCGGTGTCCTCAGGTCGGCGTTGGGCACGAGCCACGCCGTCGGGATGCAACCCACCTGCCCGTCCAGATCCTGCGCCGTGAAGACCGCCAGCACGCCGGGAAGCTCCCTGGCCCTGGCGGTATCGATGCGCTTGATGCGGGCATGGGCGTGAGGGCTGCGCAGGAAGGCGGCGAACGCCATCCCGGGAAGGCGGATGTCATCGGTGTAGGTGGCTCGGCCGGTGATGAGGCGCGGGTCTTCCCGCCGCCGGATTGCTGTTCCAAACAGGCTGGCCATGACCTTCGGGTCACTCCCCTCGTTGAAAGGCTGCCCCATGTCCGCCGGCTACGAAGCTGCCCGCACCTCCGCTGCCGCCCCCGCCATGACCTTTGCCGCGGCCTGCACCGCTTTGACGATGTTCTGGTAGCCGGTGCAGCGGCACAGGTTACCCTCGAGCCCGTGGCGGATCTCCTCGCCGGTGGGGTCCGGCTTGTCCAGAAGGAGTTGGGCGGCGGCCATGATCATCCCGGGAGTGCAGAAGCCGCACTGCAGGCCGTGGTTCTCCCAGAACGCCTCCTGCAGCGGATGGAGCCGGCCGTCCTGTGCCAGCCCTTCGATGGTGGTGATGTGGCAGCCGTCGGCCTGCACGGCCAGCACGGTGCACGCTTTGACAGCCCGGCCGTCCATCAGCACCGTGCACGCTCCACACTGGCTCGTGTCGCAGCCGATGTGGGTCCCTGTGAGTCCCAGAACTTCCCGCAGGTAGTGCACCAGCAGCAGCCGGGGCTCGACCTCGTGGGTGTGAACGACGCCGTTCACCGTAACGCTGATACGCTCTTTTTGCATGGGGCCAGATCACCTCCCCTTGGTCCTGTCGCGCTCGGCGATGACGCAGAAGGCAGCGGAGGCTCTCCCACCCCCCTTCTCGCCTTTTGCCCGTTCAGACGCTGGCGACGCTGCCGCGGCCGCTGGCCGCATCCCGGCGGGCGATGACCTCCTGGGCCATGCCGTCGAAGAAGCTGGCGATCAGCACCCGCGCCGCGCTCGACAGCAGCCTTTGGCCCACCGCCGCCAGGATGCCGCTCACCGCGGCTTCACCCGTGCAGGTCATCACCGTGGCTTCGCCGTTGGGGGACAGCTCGATGCGGCCCTCCCCCTTCACGTAGCTGGGGCCGCCCCCTCCTTCCACGAGGAGGCGGTAGCTGCGGGGCGGGCTCAGGTCGGCGAGCTGCACCCGCCCGGTGTAGCTTCCCTTGACGGGTCCGATTCCGATCTCCAGCTGGGCTTCGTAGATGCCGCCTCCTAAGGGTTCGAGGCGCTTGCAGCCCGGGAGGCGCCGGGCCAGAACGGCGGGGTCGAGGAGCACCTGCCAGACGATCTCAGCGGGTGCGGCAAAGTCGCACCGGTATGCAAGTTGCATCCTGCCCAGTCCTCCGGGTGCGGGGTGAAGCCTAACGCGGTGTCCGGCCGGGGTACGGCCGGCGCTGACACGAGAACGTCCTGCGCTGGCTTGGAAGGGCGAGAGGTGAGGAAGTTAGTGAAAAGCTGGTGGATGTGGCCGCCCGCGATGGGTAGTCAAGAAGTAATTGTAACCATTATGGAACCGCTGTCAAGTTCCGCCGGCATGCTGCGCGCCGGGCCGGCGGTGC
>JBFMCJ010000079.1 GCA_040754675.1 Bacillota bacterium | reverse complement strand
CTCCTGCTGGCGCCTGTATCCTGTACGCGCAGTCGTGCGACCTCCGCGACCGGGACCTGGCGGACCGGTATGACCTGGTGACCTTTGTGTCGGGCAAGTCCCCCGCGTTCGGAGATGAGGATGACGACGAAGATGAGGACGAGCTCGAGGAAGGCTATGAGGACTGGGAGGGAACAGCCGACGCGAAGAGCGGCAGCAAGGTGCGGCTCAAGCAGTGGACCCAGCGGCGGGCCAAAACCCTCGGCTTTGATGTCCCGGGGCGTCCCGCGCCGCTGATCGACCAGGTGCACCGACTGATGCACCTGTGGCGCGAAGGGGATGTGCGCCGGGTGGATGCCTACCTGGAGGAACGGGGGCTCTGGAGCAATCAGGTCTTCCCGCGTCTGCTCCAGGCACTGGTAGAACTCGCCCGCCGGGACGGGCAAGCGGACGAATGTGCGCTGCTGGAGAGTATCATGAACCACATCCGGACGGCGAGCCCCCGCCCTGCCCGACAGGGCCTGTACCAGGGGGAGTTTTCGTTTCCACCTCGGGAGGGTGCATGAGGATCGGACCCGGTGTAGCCGGGGCGCTGACATAAGGGGGGAACGGCATGGTCAGGCACGCCGTGACACCATGGCACCAGGTGGTGAGGCTGCGCGACGACCTCCGTACCGGGGAGTTGAGCCTTTCTCTGTTCGCTGCGGACCTCTATGACGTGGTGATGGGCCGAGCACGACCCATATACCAGCAGCCGGAGCAGTTTTTCGCCCTTACTTACCCCACCTTCAACCTCCGGGAGCTGGTGCGAGATGTGGTCGGGAGGCTGGCGGGCAGGAACGACAAGGCTGTCAGACAGTTGGAGCTCACGTATGGAGGAGGCAAAACCCACGCCCTCATCACCCTGTATCACCTGGTGCGCGATCCCGACCGCCTCCCCGACTTGGCCTCCGTGCGGGAGTTCCGGGAGCATGCCGGAATTCCGTTTCCCCGCGCCCGGATCGCCGTGCTGCCCTTCGACAAGCTGGACGTGGAGAAGGGCATGGAAGTGCGCGGGCCGTCGGGGGAACTGAGGTGGTTACGGCAACCGTGGAGCGTGCTCGCGTTCCAGCTGGCAGGCCCCCAGGGACTCCGTCTCCTTCACGCCGACGGTCGGGACGAAGAGCGCGACACGCCACCGGCGGAGAACCTGATGCGGGACCTGCTGGAGTTGGCCGGAGGCGGCTCCAGAGGCCGGCCGGAACCCACCCTGCTGCTCGTCGATGAGGTCCTCATGTACGCACGGGAGAAGGTCGGGCAGGACCCGGTCTGGCGTCACCGGCTGCAGGACTTCTTCCAGGTGCTCACTCAGGCGGTGACCAAGGTCGACTGCACCTGCGTTGTAGCATCGCTGCTCGCCACCGACCCCCGCAAGAGTGACGCGCTGGGTAAGGAAATCGCCCAGGAACTGTACAACGTCTTTCGCCGGGAATGCGAGGCGGGCGTGCTGCCCGTTGAGAGGCAGGACGTGGCGGAAATACTGCGGCGGAGGTTCTTCACCCCGGACACCGTGCACAACCGCGAAGCCTTCCGAGCCCACGTGGTGGCTGCCCTGGCGGGAATCGAGGCCCTGGACGAGCAAACGCGTCGGAACCGTCAGGCAGAGGAGGAGAGGTACCTGAACAGCTACCCGTTCCACCCTGACCTGACGGAGGCCCTTTACACCAAGTGGACGCAGCTGGAGGGATTCCAGCGCACCCGGGGCGTCCTGCGCACTTTCGCCATGGCATTGCGTGATGCCGAGAAATGGGACACCGCTCCCCTGGTGGGCGTCAACGTATTCCTCAGTGCCCCCGGCGACACCGGTTTGTCCGAGGCGGCGCGGGAACTGGCGGCGGTGGCCGGGTACGAAGAGTATGAAGGCAAGCGCCAGGACTGGGCTGCGATCCTGGAGGGTGAACTGGGCAAGGTGCGGGACATCCAGCGGGATTTCCCGTCCCTGCGCGGCCGGGAACTGGAGCAGGCCGTCATGGCCACGTTCGTCCATTCCCAGCCCATAGGTCAAAGGGCGCTCACCCGTGAACTCCTGGTGCTGCTCGGATCCACCAGGCCTGACCCCATCGAGTTGGAGAAGGGGTTGCGGCGGTGGGCCGAAGCCTCCTGGTTCCTGGACGAGACGGCCCTCGCCGAGGCGGGAAACGGCGGTTTGGAGGTGAAGGTCCTGCCGAAGACCTGGCGCCTGGGGACCAGGCCGAACCTCAAGCAGATGCACAGCCAGGCGCTGGCCCAACTCCCTCCCGACCTCGTCGAGCAAGAAGTGCGGAAATCCATCGAACAGGAGAAACGTCTCACGGCTGGGGCGGCGGCGGAGCACGTTCACGTCCACAAGTTACCGAGGGGACCGGGCGACGTCTCCGATGAAGGAGACTTCCACTATGTCGTCTTGGGCCCCGAGGCCGTGTCCGACGTGGGGAAGCCTTCTGCCTTGGCACGCAGGTTTCTCAGTGAGACCACTGGCCCCGCGAGTCCTCGCGTCTATCGCAATGCCGTCGTAGTGGTGGTTCCTTCGCGGGAGGGCCTCGAGGCTTTGCGGAGCCGCGTTCGCGACTTCCTGGCCTGGCGTGAGGTGGCGGGATTCCCGGAGGCAAAGAACCTGGACGAAGCCCGCAAGGCACTGTTGCAGCAGTACACACAGGAGGCCCAAAAGAGGATAGGGGATGCAGTCCGGCAGGCCTACAACATCGTCGTTACCGTGGGCGCCAAGGGGGAGATAGAAGCCTTCCGGATCACGCCCGGCGACGGGCCGCTGTTTGAGGCAGTGAAGAAGGATCCGCGCAGCCGGATTCTCGAGGCTGCCGTGAGCCCGGACGCGCTCCTGCCCGGCGGGCCCTACGAGCTGTGGCGCGAGGGTGAGACTTCGCGCCGGGCCAGCGACCTAATCACCGCTTTCGCCCAGTTCCCGCATCTCCCGAAGATGCTACGGCGCCAAGATATCATGGACACCCTTGCGCTCGGTTGCGCCCAGGGCTACCTGGTACTGCGCCTGGTGCGCCCCGACAGGAGCGTCCGCACCATCTGGCGGGTCAAACCATCCTACGAGGAGCTTGGCGATCGCGGAGCTGAACTGGTGTTGCCCCAGGCAGCAGAGCTTTCCCACCTAGATAGCAGCCTCGTCGGTCCCGGGCTGTTGCCGGGGTTGTGGCCTGCCGATGCAGATTCCGTTGCCCTGGCCGCAGTCTTTGCCTTCTTCGACGGATGCCACACATCGCCGGTGGATCGGGGCGACTACACCGAGCACGTGCCCGTCCCGGTTGCCCCGAGGCCCGTGGTGGAGGCCGCCGTGCGCGAAGCGATAAGGGCGGGGCAGGTCTGGTTGATAACGGGTAGAGCGGGCTTCTGGCGGGAGGAAGTCCCCGCAGGCGTGCTCACGGATGACGCTGTCCTCCACCACCCACCCGCCGCCATCAACCCCACCGAGCTGCTCCCCCAGAACCTTCCGGGTGCGTGGGTTGCCGATGTCACCACCGCCGCCGCCCTCGCTGACGGCCTGTCACAGCGCGAAGGCAAGCCGCTACCCTGGCCCGTGGTACGCAGCGCCATAGACGATGCCCTACGCATGCGCCTGCTTCAACTAACCCCCGACTCTGCAACCTGGCCGTGCGACTCGCCCAACGCCTCCAGCATCCGCCTCCGCGTTGCCGAGCAACGCGTTGAGCCTGACCGCAGGCACCGTCGCGCTCGTGCAGAAGCCACGCTCAAGCCCGCCGAACTGCAGACGCTGGTTGAGTTGTTGGGGAAGCTGCGCGAGGCGGCTGCAGGCCTGGAGTTGTGCCTTTCTCTCCGCCTCGATCTTGAGGCCAAGGATGACCTACCTGACGCCACGCTAGACAGACTGAATGCATTGCTCAGAGAGGTGTCCACCGATCTACAGTTGCACCGTGTAGGCTGACCACGTCGCTCGGCGTAGTATCCGTGAGTAAGCGAGTGGTGAACGAGTGACGGAAGCTGCGCTCAAGCGCCACCAAGCTCCTGCGGCAATTGGGTCATTCGGCCCGGTCGACATCTTGGGCCCGCACCCCCGCCCCCCGTCCGTCTTCGCCGAGTGGCTGGCTGCCAAGGACGAGTATGCGGCACGTATCGCCCATCGGGTCCTTTGTGAGAGAGATTGTGACCCGAGACCAGTGATCCGTGAGGTGGCCCAATGGCTAGAACGCCACCACACTTCACGCGAAAGGTTGGAGAGCCTCAGGCGGCAGGCTGAGATACTCGTTCGGCAGGGTTTCCCTGAGCGAGCTTCAAAGCTCACGCCTTACCCCTCGAAGGATGTCACCCGGAAGGGAAACCTAGCCGAGATTATTCTTGCAGAATACATTTGCGACTCCGGGGAGGTGAAACTCCCAGTCTATCGTCTGCGCCACAATCCCAACATCGACGAGCCCATGAAGGGTAATGATGTCCTGGCGTTTGACCTCGATTCGCAGCCGGTTCGCATAGTGGTAGGTGAGGCCAAGTTCCGCGGGTCTGCCAGCAAGGAGGCTGTGGACGGGATCCTGGAAGACCTGGGGCGTAGTTGTCGCAACGTTGTGCCGGTCTCGTTGGGTTTTGTCGCTCAAATGCTGTACCAGGAGGGCAAGACAGAATTGGCCGATCGTGTCAACGAATGCTACACGCTGTGTCTGAATGACGCGGTACGTCTTGACTACGTTGGCCTCCTGATGAGCGATGAGCGATCCGCCGAAATGGTTCGCACCCACGCTTCGTCGGAAATCCGCAGGTTGTTGGTGATTTCAATGGGACTGCGTGATCCGGTCGGGTTTTGTCGGGAGTGTTGGACGGAGGTGGGTCAATGTGGCAGGGATGAGCCCACCGAAGGCGCTTGAACTAGTCACACGCCTGCGAAGGATGCCCCATGTCCGAAACATAGAGGCACAGGCAGATGCGAGGTATCTACTGTTCACGGTGGGAGAGGATCCCGCGAACTTTCCGCGATTCCTAGCCGACTTGGACGACCAGGCAACGATGGCCGCATACTCGTACCTCAACGCAGGGTGTGCTCTTGCGGAGAATGGATTGAGATCCGAAGCCGCAGGTCCGCTGTTACACGGTGCAGTGCTCCTGGAGCAGGTTAACGCCCCGAAGGAGAATCGGGCTCCAGGTTGTACGGTCCACCTTCTAATTAGCGCTATGGCCTTCTATGCGGCAGGCCACTATTCACGGGCCTTCGTGGTAATGCGGTCGTTGGAGCCTGGTGCTGCGGTGGCACGTCTTATCGCCCGATTCCTGGGGAAGCGGTACGGGGAGCTGTTGCAGGAGATCAACGAAGTGCTGCTCGGAGAGGATTACAGTGACCGCGTCGTGGCCAACGATGCTGAACGCACGGAAGAAGACACATCGGGCCTGGGGGCCGATGGCCGGGTTATGACGGTTCTTGTTGGACGTGCTCTGAGTCTCGCGCTGGAGTTCATTTACTCGGGCGATAGTCTATGGATTCGGCATGCCGAAGAAGTTCTGGAAGACGCAATGGGCTTGGCTACGGCTGGGTTCAGTCCGATGTGGTGGTGGGTCGCCAGGCTACTGCGCCTGGCGCTATCTGACCTCCACACAGCTTCGCCCTGGACCGTTCTTCCCTCCTACTTCGCAGGTCGTGCTTCTGCGCAGCTCCGGGATTACGTTCGGATTCTGGCGTATCAGCGGATTCCTGGAAGCGAGTTGTGGAGGTCTCAACGGGAAGCACTACCTCGAGTTCTTGACCTGGAGACCCCCGGTGCTGTGGTGAGTCTGCCCACCAGCGCTGGTAAGACCCGGGTAGCCGAAACCGCAATACTACAGTGCCTTGTAAGCAACCCCGCAGGGAAGGTTCTATACGTGGCTCCCTTCCGGTCACTGGCGTTTGAGGTGGAGCGTTCCCTGACTGCCACCATTGGGGCACTAGGGTACACGGTGTCGCACCTTTATGGTGGCGGCAGGGCAAGCAATATCGACAGGGCTCTGGCAGATGAGGCGCACGTCATCGTGGCTACCCCCGAGAAGACAAAGGCCCTTCTCCGTGCGGTCTCGGACCTCTGGAGCTCTATAAGACTGGCAGTTGTAGACGAAGGGCACCTACTTGGGGCCAGCCCCGACCAGCCCCGAGGTGGGCGCGTCTATGGAGAGTCGCCTCGACTTGAGCGCCGGCTCGTGCGGAACGAGATCTTTCTCGAACAGCTTCGGGCCATGTGCAAGAAGACCGGCGCTAGGATCTTACTGCTTTCAGCAGTTCTTCCAAACGTCGAAGAGATGGCAGTCTGGATCGGCGGGCAAGCCGACGCCGTCGCAAGGTCCGGCTGGCGCCCGTCCGATCAGCGTGTTGGTTACCTGCAGTGGACCGGTCAGGTCGTGCGCCTTCAGTGGTTAGGGCAGACCCAGTCGTTCAATCCCAACTTCATTGTTGCCCGACCGGTGAGGCAAGGGAGAATGCCGAGGCCGTTTCCACGAGACAAGACTGAGGCAGTCGCAGCCGCAGCGATCCGCTTGAGTGAGGCGGGGACTGTTCTTATCTTTACTGGAAGCGCCAGGTCGATAGGACGTTATGCAAAAGCCCTGGTGACAGCCCTCGGTGACGCTCCCTCGGAGCACAGTTGGCCGCAATCAGAGTGGGAACTCTTTGTCGCCTCCTGCCGGGAATGCTACCCGCGTGAACCTGTAGAGTTAACTGCTGCCCGGTATGGTATTCTCTGTCACAGTGGCAAGCTCCCGGACCAAGTTCGTGCTGCCATGGAGCATCTAATGCGTGCCCGCGCTCCGCGCGTAATCGTGGCGACCACCACTCTTGCTCAAGGTGTGAATATCGGCGTGTCTACTGTGATCGTGGCTAATCCGTGGATAGAGGGTACGCCCCTTCGCGTCCGTGACTTCTGGAATGTCGCCGGGCGAGCGGGACGGGCCTTCGTGGACGCTGAGGGTAGGATCTTGGTTACAATCGACCTCACCAGAGATCAGAAGCGGGTTAAGCGGGACTTGGAGATGGCCAAACGCTATTTCGACCGGGCGAACTCTGAGCCAGTGATGAGTGGCATTCTTGCGATGTTTCTCGAGCTCCACGATTTGGCAGTGCGAGCTGGCGTTGATTTCGAATTGCTGCTGGGCATGGTGGCCGAGAACGATTTCGGCCCGCTTGGGCACGACGCCGTTAAGGCTCGAGAGTACTGCGATCTCCTTGATGACGTACTTCTTGCTCTTCATTGCGAACTGGAGGAAATCCACGGCTCAGATCCCTTTGTGTGGATCGACGACGTGTTTCGTAATTCCTTGGCTGCCGTTTGTGCGAGGCGATCGGACTCCCCGCTCGAGCCAGAAGACGTGGTGTCGTTTCTGAAGCATCGCGCTCGCGCAGTCGCGAAGTTCGCTGGGGATCGAAAGAAGTGGCCATTGATTGTTGCCTCCGGCCTTCCGCTCAGTGCGGCGGTGGCGCTGGATCAAGCGGTTCCTGATTTGAAGCGGGCCCTGACAGAGCTGGTTAGTTCCAGCGGCGAACTCAATGATCTCGACCGGTTCGTATCCTTTGTTGAGGGAATAATCCGCTCGTTTCCCGGCGACGAGTTCAGCGCGACGCCCGGAGAGGAGATCCTGCGCAGCATTCGACAGCTGTGGTTATCCGGTAGACCGCTGCGAGAGATCCTCCCTCTCAATAATCGCGCCCTCGAGATATGCAGAGATCACTATGGCTACAGGGTTCCGTGGGTGATGAACGCTGCAGCTCGCTATCTGGCTGCTGAGGGCTCGAGCGAAGCCGAAGTGTGCGACCGCGTCGCGCTGATGGTTGAGATCGGGGTGCCCACTGAAATCGCAGCCAAGGTCTTCATGTGTGGTATACGCTCGCGGACTGCGGCAGTAGAATTATCAGCGTACATCCCCGAGGAAGTGGCGCGGTTATCCCTGTCCAGAATCGCTGAATACATGGGCAGCCAGGATTTCGTCGACTCGGTGCAGGGAAGAGCTTCACCGGACGCGATGCTATGGCTGCAGAACTTGGTCCGTTCGATGCAGAAACCGCGCTCGGTGCCGCAGATCCCGGAGTTCAGGATACGGGCTGATCCGTTCCCATGTTCTACAATCCATGTTCGTAAAAGGGAAGGCCGAGTTTTCCTATGTAGCCCTGATTACCGACAGACGCTGGTGATCGGAGCGCCACCGGATTCCCCCTGGCATGAGCTGGCAAACGATCTTCGTGTTGCCCTTGAACGCAGGGATTCCGGCGCATGGAGGTTGGACATCCGGGATCCGCGGGTTCGGCCATAGTTTTGTGTGGGGTGGTGTGTACAGGCTCAGCTGACGCCACGATTAGACATTGAGAGGATCGACGCCGATCGGACAAGAGGGCGGTGACCGTTTTGCCACTACGAGAAAGCGGGGTCAATTATAAGCGTCTCATCCAGGATCTGGCGGAGATGTACCCCTACGACGTTGCAGAAGTGGTAGTAGTGGAACTCATCGCCAACTCCCTGGATGCGGGAGCCACGACCATCTCGGTGGATTTTGACCCCACCACCCGTGTGCTGGTGGTGGCGGACGACGGCGCGGGGATGACGGCTGAGCAGTTCGACAGGTATCATGATTTCGCCGCAGGGCTTAAGGATCGGGGTAGCGGGATTGGTTTTGCTGGCCTGGGCGCGAAGATCAGCTTCAACGTGGCAGACCGGGTCATAACGGAGACCAGAAGCTCCTCGTTCTCCGGAGCATCGGACTGGCACTTCGCAGCCGGCGGGCGCCTGGTTTGGGAGGAGGTCGAGCCTACCCGCCTGGTGGGCCAGGGGACGCGGGTCGAAGTTCACTTCCGAGGTGATGACTCTATCCCGTACGGTGGAAGAGACGACCTCGTGAGACTGGTCCGCCGCCACTATCTCCCGTTGCACGACAGCGACTTCCTTCGTCTCTACGATCTGCTGGGCAAGTATTCAGCGGAACTCCGCTTTTGCGTCGATGGAAGGACCGTTGAGCCGACGGACCTTGCTGTGGACCTTGAGCTTAGCCATGTTAAGAGATTCTTACTCGAGACGGGCGGCAAGGCGTACGGATACGGTATGTTCGGTTTGGCAGCCTCTGATTACCCGGTTGACCCGGATATGTGCGGCGTCTTCATCTGCACCCACGGCAAGGTGGTCAAGGCCGAGCTCTTCAACCAGCTTCCCGGGGACCTGGGCCCCCGGATTTTCGGGTTGGTGGAGATTCCGGAGCTCATACACTTCCTGACCACCAGCAAGACTGATTTCAACCGGAAGAGCAATCCACGCCGATTCGAGCTAGTGTACGGACCCGTAAGGGACGCATTCAAGGGGTGGCTGAGGGAAATTGGCATCCGGCCGCCTGAACTGATCGATGCTGAGGAGGCCAGGAGACTGCAGCGCGAGCTGGCCAAAGTGCTGGAAGAGGTGCCCGAGTTGCAGGAGTTCCTTGGATTCCGCAGCAAGAGACCGGTCCTCCAAGCCGGAGGCGAGATAGCATGTGCGCGCGACCAGGAAGGGGTGCAAACCACGTTCCGCGTGGAGGGCGATGGAGGCGGCACGGCTGAGGGGCCGCAAGACCTAGGGAGCGAGCCCGGGCAACCCTTGGTGCCAAGTAACCAAGGGGCTGAAAGGGCCAAACCAATTAGCAGGGTGGCCAGGGCCGGGCCGAAGGTTGGCTTCGTTGAGGCCCCAGAGCGTATTGAGCTGGGCTGGGTCGAGGGGAACAGCGTGATCATCAACACAGGGCACCCGTCGTACGCTAAGGTGCGATCTAACCCCGTTGCCAGAATCACCCATAGCCTGTTTGCGATTGCCACTGCGGTTCAGAGGTTTCTGGGAAGCGGGGTCGATCCCCCGGATCTCCTCTTTGTAGATCGCCTGATGAACGCTTGGGGGAGGAAGTAAGGGTTGGGGCAGAGCGTTTTTGTGTCATTCGAGTGGAGGGACACCAGGCCCGTTGCGTTTATGACAATGGACGGCATAGGAACCTTAGACGGTGACCCCGAAGTGGTGCTGGACCAAGCCGCCGAGCTGTACTGGCGATTCGTCCTAAACACGCGTCGCCTTGTGGAAGGGATACGGGCAGCGAGGAGTAGCCGTCAGCCTGTCCTCGCCCGGCAGATGTGGGACGTGGGTGAAGCGATCTTTCAACTGAAGAAAGACTTGGAGCGCCTGCGCCTCGAGCTGGACGGCGTTTACGCTCACCTTACGCGCGATCTGGGTGTGAACCGCAAATGGCTAGAGCGGGCGGTCACTTTCCGCCGATACCTTCCCGACGCGACCTTGATACCCCCAGCACTTAAATGGGGGCCGTGTGCGAGCGCAGCCCGTCGGGCGGCGGAGCGCTTGAGAGCCAAGGAGCCTCTCGATGGAGCGGTTTGAGGACACACTTGCCGGGGAGTTGCGCGTTCTCTCGTCGTGGCCCTGGATGGTCACCCCTGAGGCCGCAGGACAGAGTGTGGATTCCGCCATTGACCCCTCCGGCCTGTGGCAGGCCTTATCTGCGGACCCGAGGTTTGTCCCCGTAGAACCTTGCGGGAGAACACCCTATGGCTACGTCGCCGACCAGACGCTGTTTCGGCGACTCGTGTTTCTCAACTTCAGGCTGGCTGAGGTGGAGTGCTTCTGGCTGCCCGAACGGCAAGCGGCGTGCGCGTTAAGTGTCTTGCGACAGCAGGGGGCTTGGCGCGAGGTGCCTCGGGGGCTGAGGGATTGGGGCCAAGGCCTGGGGCTTATCGCGTCCTCGCCTATGGAGCGTGGCTTCGTCTTTCCGCTCGCCCGTGTATTGTCCTGGGCATCGAGGTCTTCGTTGACCGTGGCTCGGGAGGTGCTCGCCGAATTCGGCGATGCACGGATTTGGACGATGCCCTTGCGGCAGCTAGCGTCTACCTTCTTGGAAGCAATGCTCGGTGCCTTCGGGGAGCGCGTTGCATATGTCGTCCGAAGCCGAGAGGGGTTGTCGGGTGAGAAGGTGACGCTCGAGTGTCTGGCCCAGAGTCTACGCGTCACACGCGAGCGCATCCGCCAGATAGAAAAGCAGTTCTGGAAAACCGTGGCAGGATTACGTCGGCCTCATCACCGGGCCCTACGGTCAGCGTGGTTGGCTTTCCTGTGCGATCTTATGGCCCACAGGGGTGCACTGGTGGTCCCGACAACGTCACCAGAAGGTGCCATCAGGACGTTCCTGGCCAGGTGTGTGGGTGTTCCTTTTGCACCACTCCCGGACGCGGGGTGTGTGCTGCTGGCTGCCACGCCGGAGAGTGTCGCTCGGCTCCGGGACCGAGATTGGTTTCCCGAAGAGATTGACTCGTCGGCAATCCTGCGCCGCCTGGTGTCGCTTGGGCTTCATCTGAGCGATTCAGACGCCCGCACACTCGCTGATGCCGTGGCTGGGTGGCGCAGGAAATCGCTGACCAAAGCCCAGAAGGTTTACATAGCTCTGCGCCGAATTGGTCGTCCCGCGCACTACACTGAGGTTGCCGAGATGTGCAACCAGATCTGGC
>JBFMCJ010000078.1 GCA_040754675.1 Bacillota bacterium | reverse complement strand
GGGCGAGGGCACGGGCGGCGGCGGGGGACTGGGGATGCGCCTGGTACCGAACGCGCTGGCCGCCATCGTGGACGGTGAGCTTCGGGTTTACTCGCTGGGCGGCCGCGGCGCGCTGGAGAAGCTGGTGGACCTGGTGCCCGAGCTGGTTCAAAAGCTCGGCGCCCAGATGGGCAAGGGCCGCACGGAAGAGAAGACCGAAGAGGCTTCGTGAGGGCCTGGCCTCAGGAGGCGGGGGTCAGGGGTAGCGGTTCGACCCGGTGGGTGGTGACGCTGATGCCCTGGCCCCGCTTCTCGACCTGTCCGGTGATGACGAGCGCCGGCCGGGTGAAGATGTGGTGGCCGAAGCGCTGGTAGACGTCCTCGAAGACGGTGGCGTCGAGCAGCCCCTCCTCGTCTTCGAGGGTCAGGAAGACGACGATGCGGCCGCTCCGGGTAGGCGGGCGGTGGGGCCGAACGACAAGCCCGGCTACCTGTACCCGCTCCCCCTTCGCCCGGCGCCGTACCTCCTGCGTGGTGAGAACCCCCCGCCGCTTCAGCGCCGGCCTCACGAAGGCCATCAGGTGCTTGTCGGGGGAGAAGCCCATCGCGTACAGTTCCAGCGCCAGCTTTTCAAAAGGCGGGAAGTCCTCCAGATGGGTGGCCGCGTCTGAAAAACCGGGTGGCACCGCCTCGCCGACCGGTGCGGGAAGGGGCAGGTTCGCCTGAAGGGTCGCATCGCCTTCGCCGCCCGGATCCCGGGCCTGCCGGGCCTGCGCCATCACGGAGGGCAAGTGCCAGAGCAGTGAGCGGCGGTTGGGCGAAAGCGAGTCCAGGGCGCCGGCCATGATCAGGGCCTCCAGGGCGTCACGGGGGAGGGCCACCCGCCGGCACAGATCGAAAAGCGACCGGTACGGCCCGCCCTGCGCCCGCTCGTCGAGGATGGCCCGGGCGCCCTGCTCTCCCAGGCTCCGCACCACCTTGAGCGGCGTTCGGATGGCGGTGCCGCCATCCGGCGGGAGCTTCACCACCTGGTAATGCGCGCCGCTTTGGTTCACGTCCGGCCCTAGCACGGCCACGCCGCGCCGGCGGGCCTCGGTGACCAGCGTGTGGGGCGGGTAGAAACCCATGGGCTGGTTGTTGAGGAGCGCCGCGTAGAACTGGGCGGGATAGTGGCGCAAGAGATAAGCGGTCTTATAAGCGGTGGTGGCGAACGCCGCCGCATGCGCCTCGCAGAACCCGTAGCCGGCGTAGCCGACGATGTAGGAGAAGACGGTCCGGGCGACGTCGGGCGGCACCCCGCGCGCTCGGGCGCGCTGCAGGAAAAGCTCGCCGATGGCCTCCATCTCCTTCTCGGAGCGGAAGTGCGTCATGGCCCGTCGCAACCGGTCGGACTCCCCGGGTGAGAAGCCGGCCACGGCGGTGGCGATCTCGATGACCTGTTCCTGGAAGAGCACGACCCCGTACGTCTTCTTCAGGATCCGTTCGAGGGCGGGGTGGATGTAGGAGACGGCTTGATGGCCCCGGCGGCGGGCGATGAAGGGTTCCACCATGTTGCCCTTGATGGGGCCGGGGCGGATGAGGGCGACGCTTGCGACGATGTCTTCGATGTGCTCCGCGCCCAGCCGGCTCTGCAGGGCGCGCTGGGCGGGGCTTTCGAGCTGGAAGACCCCGACGGTGTCGCCCTCGTTGAGCATCCGGTAGGTGTCCCGATCGTCCAGGGGGATGTGGTCGTAGGAGAAGCCGCCGCCATGAGCCCTTTCGCCATGAGCAATCAGGGTGACCGTGTCGTCCACGGCGCCCAGCATCCGCAGGCTGAGGAGATCGAGCTTGATGAAGCCCATGGCCTCCACGTCGTCCTTGTCGAACTGCGCCACCACCACTCCTTTGGCGGCCATCTGGAGCGGAACCAGTTCGGCGATGGGCTGATCGCTGATGATGAGGCCGCCGAGGTGCGTTCCGAGGTGGCGGGGAAAGCCGGCGACCGCCTCGGCCAGGTCGAAGAGCAGCTCGTAGCGGTGGCCGTTATGTCCCGGCGGGGGCCTGAGCAGCTCGCTTTTGCGCAGTTCCGGCAGGCGCGCCGCAGCGTGGCGGATGGCGCCGGCCGGGATGTGGGGGAACCGGCTGGCCAGAGCGTGGAGTTCCGCCTCGGGGTAGCCCATCGCCTTGCCAATGTCCCGCAGCGCCGAACGGGCCTGGAAGGTGTTATAAGTCGCCACCGAGGCCACGTGATCGGCGCCGAACCGTTCGTAGACGTACGCGGCCACCTCGTCCCGGCGGCGGGCGTCAAAGTCGATGTCGATGTCTGGCTTCTGGGCCCGCTCCAGGCTCAGGAAGCGCTCAAACAAGAGCCCCCGGCCGGCGGCGTCCACGTCGGTAAGGAACAGCGCATAGGCGACGGCCGAGTCGGCGGCCGAGCCGCGCCCGGCGGTGCGGATGCCGCGGCGGCGGGCGAACTGGACGATGTCGTGCGCCACCAAAAAGTAATCCTCGACGCCCAGTGCCTCGATGATGTGAAGCTCGTGGTCCAGGCGGTGGCGGAGGGCCTCGGTGAGCTGCCCGTGGCGCTTTGCCGCGCCCTCGTACGTGAGCCGGCGCAAAAGCCCTGCGGCCGTCTCGCCGGGCGGCACCGGGTAGGAGGGGAAGAGCTTCTCCCCCAGGGGCAGCACGTTTTCGTCGCATACTTGCGCGATGCGGCACGTGTTGGCCAGCGCCTCGGGGAGGTCTGCAAAGAGCTCGGCCATCTCCTTCGGCGACTTGAGGTACTGCTCGGCGTTGAGGCGCCGTTCGGGGTGCACCGACTCGAGCCGGGTCAGGGTGCGCACGCAACTCAGCACGTCGTGCACCGGAAAGTCGGCCTTTCGGGCGTGGTGGACGTCGTTGGTGGCCGCCACGGGCACACCCGCCGCGCCGGCCAGTTCGGCCAGGCGCCGGGCCAGATGGCGGCTCTTTGGGAGGCGCAGGTCCTGAAGCTCCACGAAGAGGCGATCCTTGAAGACCTCCCGGTAGCGCTGCAGCGCCCGGCGCGCCTCCCGCTCCTGGCCCTTCAGGAGCCGGGTGGCGAGCTCCCCCCGCCGGCACCCCGTGAGCGCGATGAGGCCGTCGCTGAAGCGTGCGATGCTCTCCCACCGGGCGCGGGGCGAGCGGCGCGGCGAGCCGAGGTGGGCATCGGTGAGGATGCGGCACAGATTGGCGTAGCCGGTGCGGTTTTGCACCAAAAGCGTCAGGTGGTAGCCGCCTTCCAGCGTCAGTTCGGTGCCGACGATGGGCTTGATCCCACGGGCTTGGGCCTGTTGTACGAAGCGCACCGCCCCGCTCAAACCGTCGTGGTCGGTGATGGCAAGTGCCCGCATCCCCAAAGCGCCGGCTCGATCCAGCAGGGCCTCGATGGAGCTGGCGCCGTCCAGGAAGGAGAAAGGGGTGTGAACGTGCAGGTGCACGAACTCCGGAGAAGCCATCTCTCAGTCCACAACCCGGTAGAGCTGCCACTGGCCCGTGGCCACGTCGTACCCGAGTTCGTAGATGCCCCGGTCGGCCGTCAGCACCTGAACGAACCGCTTTTCGCCCTCACCGTCCCACCAGCGCCCCGTCTCGTACCACTCGTCCAGGCACTCCCGGACGGCAATCCTCCGGCCCCGCCAGACGAAGCAGGCCGGCGCCGCGCAGGGCGAATGGGGGCAGGGTGTGCCGGGCCGGGGGTGCAGGGCGCCGCAGGCCTGGACAGGCTCCTCGATGCGCCGGCTCAAGGCAGGCCCACTCCCTGTTCGACGAGGGTCAGCATGGCTTCCCGACGGGTCAGGCTTTCGCCGGACGCGGCGCGGATGGCACCCGGCCCCACCTGCCGGCAGACGGCCTGGATCGCCTGGCTCATCCGGGCCGGGCGGGGCGGCTCACCCGGCCCCATCAGGGAAGCCTGGCGGGGCCGGGCAGGCTGAAGGGGGGCGGCGACGAGATCCAGCCGGAGGGGAGAGGCGCCCGCCTGAAGCCAGAAGCGCGCCTGCCGGACAAGGCGCTGGAGCAACCTCACCGCAAGATCCGTAAACGCCCGGGCCTGCCGGCGTTGCTCGCTGAGGCGGATCGCCTCGCTGAGCGTAACCCACCCACCTGCAGCGGACCATGCGCCGCGGGGCGCGTCCCGGAGGGCGGGTTGCCGGCGGGGGGCCGTCAGCGTCAGCCGGATGCCCAGCGTCAGGGCCAGTTGCATCCTCGACTCCAGTTCCGCCCCCAGTTCAAGTGCCCACCGGCGTACCTGTTCGGCCAGGGCAGCGCCCTGCTCCGTCAGGGAGAAGCCGGAGCCGTCCAGGTCCAAGCCTCTCGCCACCGATGGGGGAGGGTAGGCCGGCAGCACCGGCGAGGGGTCAACGCCGCGGCTTTTCTGCCAGAGATCCCATCCGATGGGGCCAAAGCGCTCCGTCAGCGCCTCCGGGCCCAGGCGCGCCACCTCCCCCACGGTCCTGAAGCCGAGCAGGGTAAGCTGTAGCTGGATGGCGTGCGGGCAGATCCAGAAGTGTCGCATCGGGAGGCCCTCCAGAAAGGTGCGGGCGGCGTCCGGCTCGACGTGCCGCACGAAGACCCCGGTACTGCGGAGCCGGTCAGGCTGGATCCGCGGCAGCATCCGGTGCAGGCGCTCCGCCTCCTCCAGGGCGGCCGCCTTGGCCACGAGACGGGTAGGGCCGGTCCCGATCACCGAGGTGGCGGGAAGTCCGACCCGCACCGGTGCGGCCAGGCCCTGCGGGAGGGCCAGGCCGCGCGGCGGTTCGACAAAAGCCCCGCCGGAGGTGTCGGGCTCCACCGCGGCGCCTGCGCTGGCCAGGGCTTCCCAGACGGACTCGATGTGCCGGCGGGCGCGGTCCGGGCGCAGCGTCCGCACCTCCAGATCCGGGCAGGCCAGGCGCGCCTGGCGCAGCGGGACACCGGCCTCAACGCCCAGGGCTGCCGCCTCCCAGGAGCAGTCGGCGACGCGCCCCTTCTCCTCCATGACCAGAGGCCGCCCCCGCAGGGCCGGCTCGATTGCCTGTTCGATGTCAGCGCTGATGTGCGGTGCGTATAGGTAAGCAAGCGTAGCCATGCCGGAACCCCCATGGAAACACATGTTCGGCTTGCACGCCTATTGTACCGCGAATGTGTGTTCGGGGTCAAGGGAGAGGAAGGAGCGGGTGGCATTCCCTTCCACTCACGGCAGGCATTTCATGCTCGTTCTCATTCGCAGGAATCGCCGCCACCTGGAGAGAATACTGTCTGACACACCCAAGAGGGGGTTCTGACGAGCATCCCGGCCTGAGGGTCCATTTTGTCGAATCGCTTTACAGCACGGGGGGCAACCAGCAGGCCTGAAGCGACAGCTTCAGGCCGCGCTGTACGCAAGATGCTCAAGGCCAAGCGCGAAGCGGTCCTTCGCTTTAGCCGGTTTCCTCTCAAAAACCCGGCCAGCCTGTACTTTCTGCAGCACCTGCTGGAGGCGCCAGGCCTCTTGGAACGGGTGAGCTTCGTAGCCGAGCGGGACTTCCTGCCCAACACGCTGCTCATCGCCGAGGACGGAAGCCCCGAGATCGGCTTCGAACTCGAGCTGGGCGCCCACCAGCGTGAAGAGGTCAGCATCGTCAACGGCCGGCTGGTCCGAGAACTCCACCGCACCTGCGCCCTTCGCGTTCAGGACCCCATCCAGGCCATCGAGGCGCTGCAGCATCTGCGTGGCCGCCTCTACGCGGCGTTTGCGTTCGCCGGCGAGATACCCCCATGGTACCGGGCCGTGCTGGAACCCAACCCCGCCATGCCCGTGCGAAGCGACCAGAGGCGCCGCGTCGAGGCCGCCCTGAGCGACATCGTGCGGGAACAAGTGGATCTGCTGCTGCTCGCCATCACCTTGCGCCAGGAACTGGAGGAGCAGCTGAAGAACCGCGACCGGGAGGGGTTTGCGCGCACGGCCCCGCTGTACAACACGGTGCGCCAGCGCTGCCTCTGGGACATCTAGGCCTCCAACGCGCTCAAGAGGAACCTCCCTGGCCCGAAGCGAAACTTCCGGCCGTGCTTCGGGGATTTCGCGCGCTTTTGAAAGGGATGAGGGCATGCGTTCCGCTCCTTCCCGGGGAGGCGGGAGGTCGGCTCATGGGCGGCGGGAGCCGGCCAGGAGCAGCGCCGGGTCGGGCCTAGCGTCCGCCCTGGTGGAGCTGATGAAGACCGTAGGCGGCGCCGCGGTGCTGGCCCTGCTCATCATGACCTTCGTCGCCCGCGCCTTTACGGTGGATGGGCCGTCCATGATGCCCACGTTGCACGACGGCGAGAAGCTCATGGTCGACAAGCTGACCTACCGCTTCCGCGAGCCGCAGCGCGGCGAGATCGTGGTCTTTCGCTACCCCATGAATCCCCGGGAGCACTTCATCAAGCGAGTCATCGCCGTACCTGGAGACTGGGTCGAGACGCGGGATGGCCGGGTGTACCTGAACGGCACGGCGCTGGATGAGCCGTACCTGGACGCGCCGACGCTCCATCACTACGGTCCCGTGCAGGTCTCGCCGGGGCACTACTTCGTGATGGGCGACAACCGCAACAACAGTGAGGACAGCCGAGACCCCCGGGTGGGCTTCGTCCCGCGGGAACTCATCGAAGGGCGGGCCGTGTGGCGCTACTGGCCGCTTCCGAGGATGAGCATCATCAGGACGCCTTCCACCTTCACGAGCGTGGCGTCCCCGCCGCCGGGCGCGGCGCAGGCAGCCCCCGCCACTCCATGACCGGGGCCGCGAGGCCTACTTGCGCCGCGGCCTCTGATCGCCCTGCGGCGGCAGCACCAAACGCTGCCCGGGCCTGAGCAGGTTCGGATCGCCGATCCCGTTCGCCTGCGCAAGCCACCGGTACGCCTCGGGGTCCCCGTAGAAGCGTTCGGCGATGGCCCACAGCGTGTCGCCGGGCTGGACCTCGTAGCTTTCCAGCGCCGGTGCGGCGCTGCCCTCGGGAGCGGACGGCGGCGCCGAACCCGAAGGGGGTGACGGCGCAGGCGCAGCCGGGGTCGCGGGGGAAGCCGCCTGTCCCGGTTTGGGCGGAAGCTGCGGCACGACCGGCGTTGCCGGGCCGCCCCCGATGACCTCCTGGGCGGGCTGGGGCGGGCCTCCGGCAAAACGGGGCCAGACCTGTTCGACCCCCCAGCGCGCCATCATGGCGCCCACGAAGACCAGCACCAGCACCGTGATACCCTGGATGGCCCTCGTGACCTGCTGCCAGGCCGGGCGAGCCGCTGCGGCGCCACGCCCCCGGCGGCTGGCGGCGAGGGCCTGCGCACGGCTCACGGGCCAGGTACCGCGTTCCCAGGGCCCGGCGGCGGGCGTACCCTCCCGGGCCGCGGCTGCCTGCTCGACCGGCTGGGAGTAGTGGCCCAGGCGTTCGAGGTCCCGGGCGCTCAGGGTGACGGACGCGGGTGCCTCCCAGAGGCGGAAGCCAACCGCCCGGTCGAGGACCTCGCCGTTCCACCCCCAGAACGCGTGCTGCCCGCTGGCGGGGTCGAAGACCAGCGCCACCTGCCACGGGGCGCCGAAGTGTGTCTGGTGGACGAACGTTTCGTAAGGAGAGAGGTACAGCGGTTCGTCCGGCCGCGAGTGGAACCACCCGATGATCTCACGGTTGGCGAAGCCCGACCCGGCGGCCGCCCGCAGGCTCTTCCAGGCCCGGGGGGTGAACTTGACCGACCGGCTGGCCGCCTCCACCTCGGGTGCCTCGATGGCCCCGTCGATGAGCACGAACCGCTGCCCGGCCCGGTTGACGAGCGCCCGCCCCATCAGCACCCCGGCCGACGCCTCCAGCCCGGGCCGGCGCGCCCAGGACTCCACGGCAGCCATCACGTCCCTGGCAACGTAGATGCGGGGAAGGCCTGCCTGCGCGTGGCCCTCCTGGCCCACCAACTGGGTGCGCTCGGCGCCGGGCTCCTCACCGGGCGGCAGGTCGGAAGGTCCTTTTCGCCAAAGTAAGTCCTCCGACCGTTCTGACACCCGCTTTGCCCTCCCTGGTTTACGTACGAAGAGAGTGAGGGGGCTTGTGTGTGCGTGCGTAAGCACTTGTTCCGTTCGGGTGGACAAGACTCCTCTTCGGAGCGTATACAGGATTGAAGGTGCCGGAAGGGAAGTGGAGCGGTGACCTTCAAGGAACTTCTGGAAATCCTGGTTTGCCCTTCCTGTCGCCACCCGTTCTCGCTGGAAAAGCAAACCTGGCTGGTCTGCCAGAACCCGGATTGCCGGCGCAAGTATCCTATCCGGGACGGCATTCCCATCCTGCTCATCGAGGAAGGGGACAAGTACGCCGACGTCCCGGTGGACTCCCTGGAACCGCTCGAGCCTGCGCCCGAGTGAAGGGGGTGGACCTCAGGTGCGGGTGGCCATCTTCTCTGACGTCCACGGTAACGTCCGGGCGCTGGAGGCGGTGCTGGCGGACATGGCGGGCCGCGCCGACGTGGCGGTGTGCGCCGGAGACGTGGCATGGGGCGGGCCGTTTCCGGAGCGGGTCATTGCCCGCCTGCGGCAGGTGGGCTTTGCGTGCGTGGTGGGCAACACGGACCTGACGGTGGTGCAGGACCCCGCGCCGGACCTCCCGTGGATTCGCTGGGCAAGATCAAGGCTCTCAGACGGGGACCTGGCCTTCCTCGAGCACCTTCCACTGCAGTATCGCATCGAGCCGCCGGGGTCGAAGGACGCCCTTCTCGTGGTTCACAGCACCCCCGACGACCCGGCCCGGGCACTGCCGCACTACACACAGGAGGAGGGACTGGAGCGCCTGTTCGGATCGGCCGGCGCCGCGGTGGTGGTGCACGGGCACGACCACTGGCCCTCGGTCGCGGCGCTTCACCGGGTCACCGTGGTGGGTGCGGGCGCGGTGGGGCTGCCCTTCGACGGGGATCCCAGAGCCTGCTACGCCGTGATGACGTACGACCCACCCACCGGGTGGCACGCCGAGCACCGGCGGGTGGCCTACGACGTCGAGGCCGCGGCCGCCGAGGCGGAGCAGGCGGGCATGCCGGGTGCCCAGCGCTGGGGCGTGGCCATCCGGCGGGGGCTGCCGCCCGACCGCGTCACGCTGTAGAGGTTTGGGGGAAGCGGTTCGATGAAACGCTGGCATTCCGAGGCCACCCGCCCCCAGGCGGGTGGCGTGCAGTACCACATCCGGTGCGCGCCGGGGCAGGTGGCACGTTACGTCCTGCTCCCGGGGGACCCCGACCGCGTGCCCCTCATCGCGTCCATGTGGGACGAATCGCAACCGGTGGCGCGCCACCGGGAGTACACCACGTACACGGGACGAACCGGGGGCGTGACCCTATCCTCCACCTCCACCGGCATCGGCGGGCCCTCGACGGCCATAGCGGTCGAGGAGCTGGCGGAGGTCGGGGCCGACACCTTCATCCGGGTCGGCACGTGCGGGGCGATCCAGCCCGACATCCGTTGCGGCGACCTGGTCATCGTCTCCGCCGCCGCACGGTACGACGGCGCATCCGCCGACTACGTGGACCTTGCCTACCCTGCCGCGGCTCACTATCAGGTGGTCGCGGCGCTGGTGGAGGCTGCCGAGAGGCTGGGCTACCGCTACCACGTGGGCGTGGCGGCCAGCACCGCCACGTTCCACGCCGGGCAGAGCCGCCCGGGGTGGAGCAACTACACCCAGACCTGGACGGACGAACGCCTGGAGAACCTGCGGCGGGCCCGGGTCTTGATCTTCGAGATGGAGGCCGCCACCATCTTCACGCTGGCCGGCCTCTTCGGGCTGCGGGCTGGCGGCGTCATGGCCGTCGTGGCCAACCGCTCCACCAACGAACTCACCTACGGCGGCATCGAGGAGTCGGCGCGCACGGCGACGGAGGCCGTCCGCATCCTGGCGCAGTGGGACGACAAGATGAGCCGTTCAGGACGCCGCTGGTGGTACCCCTCCGTTGGCTAAGGCCCCCAGGCGCTGGCGGAGCTGTTCGAAGAGCTTGCGGCTCTGAGCCACGAGGTCCTCAAGCTGGCGCAATCCCTCGGGCGGCGCCGAACGCATGGACTGCCAGTTGGCGCGCACGTTGAGAGCGGCCCCCTCCACGCAGGACCTGAACATCCAGCCTGCCACGCCGGCGTCCGACAGCGCCGACGAGGGTACGAGCGGCAAGACTTCGGCGAGGATCTCCAGGCCCGCCACGCCTGCCCGCACGGACTCCATGGGCACCTGCGCGGCGTGGATGAGCGCCTGGTGGATGGCCCGGCTGCGCGCCTCCTTCTCCTCCTCGGTGCCCTTCGGGAGGCGGTACGCCCGCATCACCTGGGTGTACGCCTCGACGTCCTGGGAGGCGAGTTCAAGGAGGTGTTCGCCAAGCCGATCGGCCTGGCGGGCGCTCTCCTCCAGCCGGTTGGCAACCTCCTCTTCCTCGGTGCGCCGCAGGGCCAGCCGCGCTACCATCGCGACGAGCGCGGCACCCTGGGCGCCCGCCACCGCTGCCGCACACCCTCCGCCCGGTACGGGGTCGGACGACGCGAGCATGGCCACGAGCCGCCGGGTCGCCAGTTCTGCAACGTCCAACATGCCTCTTGCAAGCCCACCTGCGCGCCGGGGGCTACCTGCCGGGCCCGGCGCCGTTCTGCCGTAAATCGTACAGCACGGCCGTGCCGCCTGCCACTGGCGGGCCGGGCAGTAGCGACGCGCACCCCGCCGGAAATCCCTCGAAGTTGCCGCCAGGAGAGGATGCAGGAGACTCCGGGTCGAAGTTGCGCACTGAAAGGCAGCAAAGAGGAGGACCGCATATGGCGCCTTCCCGGCCGGATCGCGCCTACCACCTCAGACCCGAACTGGAGCGGCTGCCCCGTTATATCCCCGGACTTTCCGCCGAAGACCTGAAGGACAGGCGCACGCCAAGCGGCGCCCCACAGGCCACCGCGCAGGCAGCCGCAGGGCCGCAAGCGGCGGATGAGGCGCCGGTCAAGCTATCCTCCAACGAAAACCCGCTGGGGCCTTCTCCCCGGGCTGTGGAGGCCGTGTCGCGGGCGGCCTGGGAGGCGCATCGTTACCCCGATTCCGAGTGCCGCAGGCTTCGGGCGGCTCTCTCCCGCCGGTGGGACCTCCCGGAAGAGCAGATCGTGGTGGCCAACGGCACCGACAACGTCATCACGCTCGTGGCCCAGGTGCTGCTCGGCCCCGGGTGCCTTGCAGCCATACCGGCGATCACCTTCGCCGCGTACGAGATCGCTGCCCGGCTCTCCGGTGCGGACGTGGAGAAGGTGCCGATGAACGGGGCGGCCATCGATGTCGAGGGCATGGCACGAGCCCTGGTCCACGGCGCACGCGTGGCCTTCGTGGCGAATCCCAACAATCCCACGGGCGCCATTCTAACAGCAGCCGAAGTGGAGCGCCTGGTTGCCGCCGTTCCCGACGGTTCGGCGCTGGTGCTGGACGAGGCTTACGCGGAGTTCGTTTCGAATCCCGCTTATCCGGACGGCGCCGGCCTGGTGCGGCGGGGCGAGCCGGTCGTGGTGCTGCGCACGTTCTCCAAAGCGTACGGCCTGGCCGGGCTGCGGGTGGGGTACGCGCTTGCCCCCGCCCCCGTGGCG